>JAGODF010000277.1 GCA_017998375.1 Spirochaetota bacterium | reverse complement strand
GCTTCCTTTCCCGCCGCTCCACGGCGGGCTTTTCCGCACGCGGGGCGGCAGCCGTTTTCCGGTTGAGCCAGTCATCGTATCCGCCCGCGCATTCCCTGACGACGGCATCGCCCTCGAACGCCAGCGTGCTCGTCACCACGTTGTTGAGGAACGCCCGGTCATGGCTTACCAGAAGCAGCGTTCCCCCGAAATCCAGCAGCAGTTCTTCGAGGAGCTCGATGGTCTCGACATCCAGGTCGTTTGTGGGCTCGTCCATCACCAGGAGGTTCGCCGGCCGCGTGAAAAGCTTCGCGAGCATGAGACGGTTTCTCTCCCCGCCCGACAGCACTTTCACCTTGAGGTCCGCCATGTCCGGTGTGAAGAGGAAATCCTGCAGGTAGCCGATGACGTGCCGGTTCCTGCCGTTGAGGCTGATGATATCGCCGCCGTCGGTCACGTTCTCCCGCACCGTCCGCTCCTCGTCCAGCCGGTCCCGCAGCTGGTCGAAGTACGCGACCTCGATGCGCGTTCCGGTTTTCATCGTGCCCGACAGCGGCGCAAGCTCGCCCAGCAGGAGTTTTATCAGCGTGCTCTTGCCACACCCGTTGGGCCCGATAATCCCGATCCGGTCACCGCGGAGAATCCTCGTAAAGAATCCTTCGATGATTTTATTTTCGCCGTATGCGAATGACACATCCTCCGCCTCGATGATCATTTTCCCGGAATCGGCACCCTTCCCGATCTCCATGCGTACAGTCCCCTGCGCCTCCCGGCGCCGGGCCCTTTCCTCGCGCATCTTTTTCAGGGCCCGCACCCTTCCCTCGTTCCTGGTGCGCCGGGCCTTGATTCCCTTGCGGATCCACTCCTCCTCCTTGGCGAGCTTCTTGTCGAAGAGCTGGTTCTGCGTCTCCTCCGATTCAAGCCACGCCTCCTTTCTTTCAAGGAACGTCCGGTAATCGCACTTCCAGTCGAACAGCTTCGCCCTGTCGAGCTCGACGATCCGGTTCGCGATTTTCTGGAGGAATACGCGGTCATGGGTGACGAAGAATACGGTGCCCTCGTGCTTCACGAGAAAATCCTCGAGCCAGCGGATCGAGTCGATGTCCAGGTGATTGGTCGGCTCGTCGAGAAGCAGAAGGTTGGGCTCGCCGGCAAGGGCCCGGCCGAGCAGGACCCTGCGCTTCATGCCCGCCGAAAGGTTCTCGAACCGTTGGAATCCGTCAAGGCCGAGCATCGACAGCGTCTTCTCGATCAGAAGCCGGCTTTTTTTCTCCTGGTGGGCATCCATGTGGTGGTGCAGATGGTCCGGGTGGGCGACGCCTTCCAGTATCACGTCGTACACGGTCCCCGTGATATCGTCCGGAACGTCCTGCGCGAGGAGCGCCGTTTTGGAGTTCTGCTCCCGTATCACCGACCCGGAATCCGGCTCGATGGTACCGTGGATGAGCTTCATCAGGGTGGATTTCCCCATGCCGTTGCGCCCCAGCAGCGAGATCTTTTCGCCGCCGTGTATCTGCATGTCGATGCCGTCGAAGAGCGGCCACTTGCCGAAGCTGAGGCTGATGTTCTGAAGGTTGAGTAGGGCCATAGTATTTTTCCGGGCTGAGGATGATTACAGGCAGGCACCATGCGACGCGCGCATGGAAGTTGTCAATTTCATTATCGGGAAATATCACGATACGAAGAAGCATTGCACTACGCGTGTCCAGAACCACACTTGAGATATTACGACCGCAATATCAAAGTACGGCTTCCGCTCGCGGATGGCATCAGCGGTGGGACCGGGCGATGCGGAAGCCGATTGTTGCTGCAGCTGTAACCGGTTCATTATTAAAAACATCGCCCACTTGTAAATTTCCACTCTGGCTGTTCCAGGCTCCACCACGTCGTATGCGATTCATCGCGTCAAAAAGATCAAAACACCATTCGTGTACATTACCGCTCATATCATAAATGTCAAGAGCATTCGCCTTTTTAGTCTTTACTTCCTTGATTGAGCTGGAGGAATTTCTATCAAACCAGGCAACCGCATTTGTCGGATCATTCAACTCATCCTCGCCCGACTCGCCTGTCGCGCCGCTGGCGTAATCACCGGGCGTCCAGAACATACCGCTAGCGGTGGGCATTTCCTTCGCGCCGTATGTGTTATCAGCACCTTTGTACCGCGCCGCGAGCTCCCATTCGTCACTTGAGAGCAGGCGGAAACCGGAGGCCCCGGCATCGGGAACGACGGAGTCGCATTCTGCGGCGCTCTCCGAGTTGCGGAGCGGAGAACCACTGGCTTGGTACACGCAGGTATATCCCGTGCCGGTCATCGCGTTGTACCACTCCGTCAGGGCGTTGCACCAGACCATGCAGTCGCGCCAGTTGATATTGGTTACCGGGTAATGGTTGCCAACACCAGCACCAGCACTGGCAAAAGTATACTGCATCGTCCCCCTGGCCGGGTTACCCGCCCATGCGCACACCGTATTCCACAACTCAAAAGTAACTTCAGCCTCTCCTATCCAGTACGAAGCGGCAACCGTCGCGGAGCCGTTATCATCCACCCCGGTTGGGAAGGTAGCCCCGCCGGGCATGCCAACCATGGTGAAGGAAATCCCCCCGGCGGAAAAAAGCTGTTTCTTCCCCGCGTAGAGGGAACCCGACAGGGCGTTGTACGCGTCATACAGGCCGTCACCGCACGCTGAAGAAAGCGCGGCGGCGAAAATAAAAAGAAAGATCGCGTGTTTCATGGCGCGTGTCCTCATAGCGTGTAATTGATCCCGGCCCCAGCGACGACGTAATCCATCCGTCCGCTCTGCTCAATGAAGGTCCCGCATGCGGCGACTACCCTCAGGAAAACCGATCCACCTATTCCGTACTCAAGGGACACACCGGCCTGTATCATGGGATCGAAGCCGCCGTCACGCCTTTCTTCGCGCGCGAGGCTCAAGGGGTCCCTTCTCATATACGTGGTGTCGTTCCAGGAATACCCAAGGGAAAGGGCGGGCACCAGGGCGATCTTCTCCGCGATACCGGCGCGGTATTCCGCCCTGGCGAGAACCGGTACCGCCACCGAACGATGATACACCACCTGCTCCTCTTCGAAGATGTCCCTGCCGGGAAGATAGAAGATGCCGCACTCAAGGCCCGCGTCCAGGCCGTCAATGCCGATATCGCGGTACATGAGGGCGAAGGACCCTCCGATGCCGGGCTCCGCCATCTCACCGAACTTTCCCAGAGGAAAGATGACGCCGGCGGTCGCGTACGCCGCGATGCCGAGATCAACCAGGCGGATATATTCCGGCTCCGATTCGTCGCCCCTGTCGTCCACGGCAACGACCTCGACACCGCCGTACCGCGGGGCGTCCTGGACCCGATACTCCGTACCGGCGGTATCACCCACCACGGCGCGCTTCCCGTCTATGTTCGCGTATAGGCGGTAGCGCACGATCGTCCCGTCCGGGTCCGTCGCCGCCCTCCAGGTGATCCGCGTGGCCCCAGAGGGCTCCAGCTTTTTCACAAGAGCATGTGGGCTTTCCGGAAAGATGTTCTTCGTCGTTATCCGGAGCTCGTTGCTCGGCGCGGTCTCGACGCCCTGGGCGTCCACGCCTTTCACCATGAAGTGATATTCCGTGTTGCTGGAGAGGCCGCGGAGGATATGTGAGTTCCGTCCCGATGTTCCGGCGAGGGAATATCCGCCGTCCTTCTTTTTCGCGTAGATGTTATAGCGCCGCATTTCCTCGTACGACGGGAACCACTCGAGCCCGACACGGTCCGTTCCCGCCTCGCCCTTCAGCCCTGAAGGATTGCGCTCGGCGATGAAAAGCACGTCAGCCCTCCTGAGAACGAACTCGACCGGGCTGTTGATCTCGTTTCGGAACGTGTAATTGAAGCGATCCTCGTCCACCAGGTAGGCGGTCATGTTCTTGCCGTCGCGCTTCTGCACAAAGACCTTGCCCATATGCAGATCGGTGTAGAGGACCCGCATGATATCGGACCTCGGGACGCGACGCAGTTTCTTTTCCCCGTCACGTACCGTCACCGCCCCGGCGTCATCGCCCACCACCTTCCCTTCGATGATGGAACCGTCTTTCAGGAAGACATGTTCCGCGGAAACGGGCATCGCCGCGGCCGTGAAAAGAAGCGCCGGCGCCACTGCTTTTATCCAATCCATATGCATAACTCCCACCGCGTCGCCGCGGTTCCATCGCCCTCCAATTACGAATGCAGTGAAATACGGGATACTTCCGGTTTCCGGCAACTGCCGCATTTTAGGGCCGCGGACGATACCATGTCAAGTGCATAATACGAAACGGCCTGAGGGCTCCCGAATCGCCCCGTGAAAAAATCGCATGTTGTACAAAAAAGTTCAACAGAAAATCAGGAAAATCGTCACTATACAGGTAAGCCGCGCACCGCGCGGCCATCACGCGCGTGTGGAGACGACATGAAAGCATCAGACAGGAGGACCCTCTTCATGGCGGCGGTGCTGATCGCGGCGTCGGCGATCATCGCGTACCTGACTATTCCGGGAACCGTGGGGGGACATGCCGAAAAAGATGCATCAATGGCGTTCCCTGTAACCGCCGCGGAGGAGCGGAAAAGCGCCGCACACCGAGCCCCGGCGGTACAGGAGCCACGGATCACCAGGGAGGAACTGCGGAAGCGGTACGGCTGGCTGGAAATCGTGACCCTCTACGACGGCCGGGTCTACGAGGGGGCAGTCCTCGCGGCGGACGACGCCATCACCCTGGTCACGGTGGAGGGGGAGATGACGATACCGATACGACACGTGAAGGTGCGGGACATCGTCCGGTGAGAAGATGCGGGTTCACTTCCCCGTGATCACCAGCCGCGGCGCGCGCGGCCCGTCGATTTTGCGGAGCCTTTCGAGTGCGTCCTTCCGTAGCGCGAAAAAGCGGAAGCCCTCGAAGTACGGCTTCTGCTCGCGTATCCGCTTCTCGCGGTCCAGCATCTGCGTGCGGATGTAGTCCCGAAGCGGAATCTTCCGCACCGCGGGAATGCCCGAATGGACGATATACGGCTCGCCCTCGTCGTCCACGTGGATGAAGCCCAGATGCCCCACCCACTTCTTCCCGGTGTGATTGGTGCGAATGAGGTTGAAGAGCCAGCCGGACTTGAGCCGGGGAAGTATCGTGTCCAGGGTGCCGGTGGGGAAATAGGAGAGCCGCACGCGCTGTGGCGGGTACGGGTTCTTCATCCCGTTGCGGGTGAAAAACTTATCGCGCTCCACCTCAAACTCGTAACTCACCAGGAGACCGGCGCCAAGCTCACGGTTCACATCATGCAGCATCCAGCCGTTGTTCACCTGCCAGTCCGCCTCGATGAAGTGGTTCCGCGTGAGCCACGAAATGTTCCCGCCGCGATACCTGATGCGCTGGAGCATCACGAAGTAGCTCCGCCACGACTCCGCCAGCGCCATGGCGAAGGTCGATTCCACGAAGGAAACGCAGTCGCTCTCCTCGACGTTGAAAAGCGGCAGGCCGTCGGGACCCAGGTCGAAGGGAAAATCGCCGATGATACCCTGGCGGTGCCCCTGGCCCACGTACTGGAGCATGATGTGGTTGAGCCGCGATACGGGATCCGGCATCGCGGCTCGGAGCTCGCGGATGTAGTGGTCGATTTCCACAGGCCTCATGAGGTAGAGCGGTTTCGCGTGATCGGGAAAGCTGTCAGCGGCGCGCGCGGCTTCCCGT
>JAGODF010000276.1 GCA_017998375.1 Spirochaetota bacterium | reverse complement strand
AGATACGGACGCCCATGAACGCCATTATCGGCATGTCGCACCTCGCGTTGAAAACAGATCTTAATCCGCGGCAGAGGGACTACCTTGGGAAGATCGACCGCGCCGCGCATAATCTATTGCAGATCATCAACGACATCCTCGATTTCTCTAAGATCGAAGCGGGGAAGCTCGACATGGAGGCGATCCCGTTCAACCTGGACGACGTGATGGGGAACCTTTCCACTCTCGTGGGCGTCAAGGCGCAGGAGAAAAACCTGGAGCTGATCTTCGACACGCACGCCGGCATACCCAACCGCCTGATCGGTGATCCGCTCCGCCTCAACCAGGTGCTGGTGAACCTGTGCGGCAACGCCGTGAAGTTCACCGAGAAGGGGGAGATAGTCGTCAGGTCGCGCCTGTTGGAGCGCGACGGCGGCACGGTGCGCGTCGAGTTCTCCGTCTCCGACACGGGCATAGGCCTCACGGAGGAGCAGATGAACAAGCTGTTCCAGTCGTTTTCCCAGGCTGACAGCTCCACCACGCGCAGGTACGGGGGGACCGGGCTGGGACTTTCGATCTCGCGCCGCCTGGTCGAGATGATGGGCGGAACCATCGCCGTGGAAAGCCGGTACGGGAAGGGAAGCGTCTTCAAGTTCGACGCGGTCTTCCGGGTCCAGGAGGGGCAGGAGGCGGCGCCCTCGGAAAGAATCACCGACCTGGTGGGAATGCGGGTGCTGGTCGTGGACGACAACCAGAGCGCGCGGCAGATCCTGGTGGAGATGATGGAGCGGCTGCATTTTTCGGTCGCGGCAAACGCGTCCGGGGAAGAGGCCGTCGCGGAGCTGGAGCGCGCATCGGGCGCCGGCGAGGAGTACGACCTGGTGCTCATGGACTGGAAGATGCCCGGCCTTGACGGCCTGGAGGCAAGCGGGAGGATCAAGGCCGACCCGCGTATCGGGAAAAAACCGGTCATCATCATGGTGACGGCTTACGGTTCCGAGGAACTCCTGGAAAAGGCGGAGGAGGCCGGGCTGGAAGGCTTCATTCTCAAGCCGGTGAGCCCGTCCACCGTCATCGACACGATAATGGCGATATTCCACGGTGAGAAGGCGAACGGGGCCGTAGCGGCGCGGCGGCCCGGACGCGAGGACCCCGCGGAGACGGTGCGGCATATCCGGGGCGCCAGGATACTGCTCGTCGAGGACAATGATCTGAACCAGCAGGTGGCCCTCGAGCTCCTCGAGGGCGCGGGCATGTCGGTCACGCTCGCGGGCGACGGGAGAGAGGCGGTTGAGAAAATGAACCCCGGATTCCACGCGGTGCTGATGGACGTGCAGATGCCGAACATGGACGGCTACGAGGCGACGCGGATCATCCGCTCGAATCGCGAATACGAAGGGATCCCCGTCATCGCCATGACCGCCAACGCGATGGAGCAGGACCTCGAGGAAGCCCGCGGCGCGGGGATGGTGTCACACGTGGTGAAGCCGGTCGACCCGTTGAAGCTGTACCGTACGCTCGCGGAATATATCAAGCCCGATCCCGCGAAGCCCTTCGACGCGCCGCGGGACGGTTGCGACGACGTGATACTGAAAGCCCCCGTGCGGGACGGCACCGGGCTTCCCGCGTCGCTTCCGGGCATCGATATAGAGGACGGCATCTCGCACCTGGCGGGGAACGCGGCGGCGTATGCGCGGCTCTTGCGGCAGTTTCCCGCGAGCCAGGGATCGTGCGTCGACTCGATACGCTCCTGCCTAAAGAAAAAAGCAAAGGACGACGCAGTGAGGTTCGCGCATTCCCTGAAGTCCGTGGCCGGGAACCTTGGCGCGAAAAAGCTTTTCGCGGCGGCACGTGACGTGGAGCTCGCGCTGAAAGAGGGACGCGGGGCGGCCGGGCTGATCAATGCCCTGGAAAAAGAGCTTGCGACCGTGGTGGAAGGGCTGAAGTGCTGGAAGCTGGCTCACGGCGCGGCGATGCGTCCCGCCAGGCCGAGGGTCAACTTGAAACTCCTGAACGCGCGGCTGGATTCGCTTGAGAAACTACTGAAAGATGACGACACGGCGTCGATAGACGTACTCGATGAACTCTGCGCGATGGGAATTGCCGCGCTGGCCGATGTCCTCTCGGCAATGAGGAAAAAGGCGGAAAATTATAATTTCGAGTCGGTGCTGGAAAATATGGGTGAGTTGAGAACGCGCGTGGAAGCGCTGGTAAAATAAAGCGAGGTTGATATGGGAGATCGGGAGCTGACCATTCTTATCGTCGACGACACGCCGGAGAACATCACGGCATTGAGCGCGATACTGTCCGAATTCGGGAAGATAAAGGCGGCCACGAGCGGGGAGAAGGCGCTGAAGATATGCGGCGCCGAACAGAAGCCGGACCTGGTGTTCCTTGACGTGATGATGCCGGAAATGGACGGGTGGACCGTGTGCCGGAAGCTCAAGGCCGATCCCGCGACGAAACACATCCCCGTGGTCTTCGTGACTGCCCTGAAGAACGAAATCGACAAGATTCTCGCGGGCACGCTCGGTTCGGCAGGATATATCACGAAGCCGCTCGAACCCGCGCCGATACGCACGCTCGGCATGTCGCTGATACCATGACAGGATGGGAGGGTATGATATGGAAGGCGCAAAACCCCAGACAACCCTGCTTATCGTCGATGACACGCCCGAAAATATTTCCGTCTTGAGCGGCGTGCTTTCAGATTACCACCAGGTGAAGGCCGCGACTTCGGGGAAGAAGGCGCTCGGCATCTGCGCGGGTGATTCGCCGCCGGATCTGGTCCTCCTCGACGTGATGATGCCGGAGATGGACGGCTACGAGGTCTGCAGGCGCCTGAAATCCGACGAAAAGACACGCGACATCCCGGTCATCTTCGTCACGGCCATCACCGATGCGCAGAACGAAGCGCAGGGATTCGAGCTGGGCGCGGTCGATTACATCACCAAGCCGATAAGCCCGCCGGTGGTGTTGCAAAGGGTGAAGCTCCACCTGGAGCTGGAGGAGGCGCGGAAAAAGATAGAGGGCCTGAGCCGGCAGTATTCGTCGTACATATCTCCCCAGCTCGCGAAGAGCATCCGCGACGGGGAGATCACCGCGTCGATAGGCAGCAGCAGGAAAAAGCTCACGGTGTTCTTCTCCGACATCCAGGGCTTCACCAGGCAGACCGAGAAGCTCGAGCCCGAGGACATGACGTTCCTGCTCAACCAGTACTTTGACACCATGACCGATATCGTGCATCGCCACGGCGGGACCCTGGACAAGTACATAGGCGACGCGATGCTCGTTTTTTTCGGCGACCCGGAAACGCGCGGCGTCCGGGAAGACGCGCTTGAATGCATAGGCATGGCACTGGAGATGCAGGAGGCCATGGCTTCGCTTCAGGATTCATGGCAGGGGAGGGGAATCTCCGCCCCGCTCCGGGTGCGCATGGGCATCACCACGGGTTTCTGCACCGTGGGCAATTTCGGGAGCTCCACGCAGCTCGCGTACACCATCATGGGCACGCCGGTTAACCTCGCGGCGCGCCTCCAGTCCTATGCCAGGCCCGGCGTGGTGATGATTTCAGAGGAGACCTGCCAGCTCGTCGGTGACAGCTACGAATGCGTCGCCCACCAGCCGATACAGGTCAAGGGCCTGTCGTACGCGATCCAGGCGTACGAGGTGGTGGCGCCGGTTTCGCGGGGGACACGATGCCTGCAGACGGATCACTGCCACATGCGCGTGGACATCGACGCGCTGACAGACGCGGAGCGTTCGGGCCTGAAAGAGTTTATTTCGGAACTGAACGGGAAGCTGTAGCCCCCGAATCCCCCGCATTTTATATCAGGCTTCCCAATTCCACAGGTCTTCGCATCCGAAGTCCCATTCCTCATCCATTTCCACGCACTATCCTTCATGTGGCAATATCTGGTGTCTTCTGGAATCTGCTTCCGGCGGTGCTTAAGCTTATAGAGCGTGGTATATGCATGATATATGTATCATATAAGTGATATATAAGGAGCATATAAGGAAGAACGGAGGGGAAGCGAGGTGGGAAATGAAGTATTTTTCCAGAAAAGTATGATTATGTCGTATTAAAACCGAAGAATCAACTTCCCGGCGTGATAAGTATAAATTTCAAGGGAAAACACAATAAATTATTAAGCCCGAATGGGCTTTATTATTTGCAATAATTACACTCTTCTATTAAATTATAAGTACTCTATTATGCTTACTGTAATTTACAATTAATTTGAAAGTATTCATTTCAAGGAAGTCGAAAATATAATGATGGCTCCAGATTTTTTATACAAAGACCCGTACTGTCAATTATTATCAGGAAATGGAAGACCGCGTGCTATACTTGGTCTGCTATCGTTCCGGCGTTTGATAAGTAACTGCTATCGAGGTAACCAGTCATGAAAATCGGATTCATCATCATCCCCAGGTGCCGCACACAACCGATGAAACAGGATGGCAGAGTTATTGTGCAAGGCCGCGTGTAAATATCTTGCGGTCATAGTGACCGCGTCCCTCATCGCGTTTTCCGGCTGCGGAACCAACTGGTTCGGCGGCTCTACCGATATTGTAAGCACTCTTGAAGTATATCCCCACACCACGAAGATTGCCCCCGGCTATCCGCTCCATTTACGTGCCACAGCGGTGCTCGGCGACAGGTCCCGGAAGGACGTTACCGCGGACGCGCAGTGGGAATCCACCAATCCCTCCATCATCCGTGTGCTGGGAAATGGGGTGATACGCGGGATGGGCCCCGGCGCGGCCGTCATCAGGGCGCACTATGAAGGCTCCACGCAAAGCATCGGCATCATAGTCACCGACGCGCGCCTAAGGTCGATACAGGTGACGCCCCTCCATCCCGCGCTCGCGCCGGGAGCGAAGAGGCGTTTCGCCGCCACCGGCATTTTCTCCGACGGGACGATGATGGACATGACTTCCCAGGCAAGCTGGAGCTCCAGCGATCCATACACGGCCACGGTGACAAGCGGAGATGACGCTGGCGGGCTCGTGGAGGCGGGCAATCCCGGTATGACGCGGATATCAGCGTCCCTCGCGGGAATCACCGGCGGGACGATAGTGAACGCGTCGTCGGCGCGGCTCGAGTCTATCCAGGTGACGCCCATCAATCCGTCGGGCGCGATAGGCACCACGATGCGCTTTTCCGCGACGGGGATTTACGATAACAAGACGACCATCGACCTCACGCGGCAGGTCGCGTGGACAACGTCCAGCGCGTCCGTGGCGAAGTTCGCACACGGGACCGATTCCAGCGGACACGCGGAGCTGGTAAGCGGCGGGGAAACCGCAATAGCCGCGTCCTTCGACGGCGTCCTGGGGCAGACGATGCTGAGAGTATCGCAGGCGGATATCGTTTCCATCCAACTGACGCCGGCGAACGTGAGCAAGCCCGCCGGCCTCTGGGTGCAGTTCGTCGCGACGGGCATCTTCTCCGACGGCTCGCACCAGGACATCACCGCCGACGTGACGTGGGTTGTGGAAAATGAGAATGCGCAGGTTCCCGCGGCGGGCATCAGCAACCAGCGCGGCCACGAGGGAAAAGCGACGGCGCTCGCGCCCGGAGCGGCGACCGTCAAGGCGGTCAGGGTACGGGACGGATTCATGAATGACAGCGTTGTCGAGGGATCGACGCGCTTCACGGTACGATAGAGTGATAGGTGATACGAACATACACGGAGAGGGCGGCGCG
>JAGODF010000275.1 GCA_017998375.1 Spirochaetota bacterium | reverse complement strand
GTAGTGCAGGTAGGGCGCGCGGCGCGGGTTGGGGGTGATAACGCCTCCCTTCAGCCTGACGATCCGGCGGCGCGTCAGGATGTCCAGCGCCACGTCGGCCATCTTCTTCGCCTCGTTCACGTCGAGGAACTCCTCCTCGAAGCTCACGAGCTCCCGCTGGCGTTCCGGCTTCTCCGCGTTAAGGTGGCTCCACCCCTCGCTGGTGCTCTGGAACGCCTTCCCTATCACGATGCGCCTCCCCTCCGCCTTCAGGCGCGCCTTCATGAGCGCTATCTCGCGGATGAGCTCCGTTTTCGGGAGCGCTTCCCCGCCGCGCCGGACGATCGCGAGCGCCGCCAGGCAGACCGGCGTCACGGGAATCACGCCGCCTATGCGGTCGAGGAGCTCGTCCGCGAACTTCTTGACGATCGCCAGGCGGTCGTGCCGTTCCATCGAGAAGAAGTTCTTCCGCTGCTTTTTAAGAAATTCCGATACCGACACCGGGTCGCCGAAGCTCACGCTGGCGTAGCCGTGCTGCTTCAGGCGGCCCGTGAGCCAGCGCGCGGTATTGGCCGCCACCAGGTACGGCCCCTTCACCAACACGCGCGCCAGCGACGCGATGTTCTCCCGAATGCCGCTCTTCTCCCGGTTCTTCTTCCACTCGTCGATGAGCGTCCGGTCCTCCAGAACCCAGTCGTAGTTGATGCCCACCGGCACGAAGATCACGTCGCCGCGGAACTCGGGGCTGTTCTTGATCTTCATGATGTAGTCGATCACGCCGATCTTCGTGTCGCGGAAGCGGCCGTCGCGCGTGAGACCGCCCTCGATGAAGATGCCCTGCGTGACGCCCTGGAGGCTGATGAGCTGGATGTACTTCTCCAGCACCAGGTGGTAGAGCCGGTCGCGGAACTTGCGCCTGAGGAAGTAGGCGCCGAACGACTTGAAGATGTATTCCAGCGGCCAGACGCGCGCCCACTCGCCCACGGCATAGCTTATCGATATGTTCTTCGCCAGCATGTACGCCACCAGCACGTAGTCCACGTTGCTCCGGTGGTTCATCACGAAGACCACCGCGTGGTGGTCGGGGATCTTTTTCAGCTTCTCCGCGTTTTCGTGGTCTATCACCACCTCGTAGATGAAATTGAGGAAGGAGTTGGCGATCCACCAGCCTATCTTGTAGTAGGAGAGCAGGTTGAAGAACGGGACTATCTCCTCGATGTACTCCTCCACCCTGTCCTCCGCGTCCTCGATGCGGATGCCGCGCTCGCGGGAATGCTCCAGGATCGCCTCGTGGATGTCGCCGTCGTTCATCAGTTCCTTCTTGATGATGAACTTGTGCATGAACTTGAAGCGGTCGAGCTTGATGCGGTTGTCGCGGACGTAGCGGATCGCCGAGCGGGAAACCCGGCGCACGATCTTCTCCTTCACGAAGAAGCGCAGGAGCTCGTAGGCGATGATGACGCCGATGACCGCCAGCGCGTATTTCAGTATCAGCATTGCCATGGTATCAGACGGAAGACACAAATAGCCTACACCGGCATCGTGTAAAAGTCAAGAGAAAAGGGTGGTTGACATCCGCCCGGACATGGCTGTATGATACCTACATCTTGTGACTATGGGAGGCCATCATGAAGAAACGATCAACCACAATGCTGTTAACAGGCTTTATCATAATCCTGCTCTTCGCACTCTTGGCGGGCGACGGTCTAACCCAGCAGACGGTCACGAATCCCGATCAGGCTTCCCCCCATTATGCCCTGATCGAGGGCCTCAAGTTGATAAAGAACGGGCAGTTTGACAAATGGGTCAGCACCTGGTGCAGCAAAACGGAGCTCTGTTATAACAACAACTCGGTTCAAAGCCTGAAGAGATACAACCTGCCGGTACAGCAGCGCCGTGCCGGCCAGTGTCTCAAAGGGAACGGCGCTTCCATCCAGGTAACCAGGACTGACGGGAACCCGGCGAAGGACTCCCAGGTGAAAATCTTCATCCTCTGCGAGCCTAAAGGGATGCCGCGGCCGTACACCCTGATCAAGGACAACGGCTGGAAATTCAAATCCATATGAGTTGAAGCGCCATGATTCCACTGAATCGCGACAACCTCTCCCGCATCCTTTATTTCCCCCACGGCGGCGGCCCCCTGCCGCTCCTCGGCGACCCGGGCCACCGGAAGATGATCGATTTCCTCGAGGGGATCACCCCGAAGCTGGGCGTACCATCGGCTATCATCGTAATAAGCGCGCACTGGGAGGAGGACGCCGCGACCGTCACCTCGGGCGCGTCGCCCGGTCTCATCTACGACTACTACGGTTTTCCCGAGGATGCGTACCGCATCGCGTATCCCGCGCCCGGCAGCCCGTCGCTCGCCGCGAGAATGTACAAGCTGCTGCAGGCTGATGGCATTGATGCGCAGCTCACCCCTGAGCGCGGATTCGACCACGGGCTCTTCGTCCCGCTGAAGATCATGTATCCGGATGCCGGGATTCCCTGCGTGCAGGTCTCGCTCCTGCGCGGCCTGGATGCCGCCGCGCACCTGCGCCTCGGCAGGGCGCTCGCACCGCTGAGGAAGGAAAACGTGCTCGTGCTCGGCTCCGGCTTCTCGTTCCACAACATGGGCGCCTTCGACTTCTCGGGGCGATATCACCCAGACGCCCGCAACGACGCGTTCCAGGAATGGCTGATAGACACCTGCACGGATAAAAACATTTCGCAGCCAGAGCGCGAACAGAGGCTCGCCGCGTGGGAAAGCGCCCCCTCGGCGCGCTACTGCCACCCGCGCGAGGAGCACCTGCTGCCGCTGCACGTCTGCGCGGGAATGGCGGGTGTTTCCGCAGAACCTGCCTTCGACGGAGATATACTGGGCAAGAGGGCCGTCGCCTTTCGCTGGTAGGTGCCGCGCAGGCCCCCGCTCACCGCACCTTCGGCAGGTTGATCTTGATGAACAGGTTGTCCCGGTCCACGGTCGGATGCTGCCTGCCGCCGCTCAGCTTCGGCACGGACCTCGCCACGTGAGCGCGGAGCTCGTCGCTGGAGACCTTACCGTCGCCGTCGGCGTCAGCTTTCCCCGAGAGTCCCTCGATGATCTCCTTCGTGAAGAGGCCGTTCCGGTACTCGTCGCTCTCGTAGGAGAGCTCGCTGCCCCTCGACGAGGAGAAGACGATGGCTCCGGTGCGCCGCTTCAGGTCGTTGTAGATGTAGCGGTCCTTCTTCGCGGCGAACTCGCGCTGTCTTCCCTCGCGCTTCTTCTTCATGGCGATGGAAAGCGCCCGCGTGGTCCGCGCGCGGATGCCCCTGCTTCCCGCCGCGGGCGCGTCCGCAAGTGCCTCGCCGCCCTCGCCCGACTCGCAGGTGTCCATCAGGAGGAGCCGGTTCCGCGGCGCGATGCCGTGGAAGATGTCCTCCAGGAGGTCGAAGTCCGCCGCGGTCTCCTTCAGCCTGTTCACGTCGGCGTCGTGGGTGAGGTAGTAGTAAGTGGATTCCCGGTCAGTGTCATGGAGGCCGTGGCCCGCAACGAATAGGACGGCGGTATCATCCACCTTCGCGTCCTTCATGAACTCGCGGGACTTCCGTATGTTCTCCGCAGTGACCTCTGCGTCCAGGAACGTCTTCACGTGCACCCTGTCGTACATGGTGCCCATCCTGCCGAACGCCTTCCCGAGGTCGAGCGCGTCCTTGTGCGCGTATTTCAGGTCGAGCGACGGATCGCGGTACTTCGACACACCGATACCGATGAAGTAGAGGTCGCCCTTCGCGGGCGTGCGGTACTCGGCAAACGCGAGCGCGCGCAGCGACTCGGCGCCGCGGCGGTTGCGGCAGCTCACCTCGATCTTGTTCCTGCCGTTGGCGAGCTCCACGCGCTCCGTGACGAGCGCTTCCCTCCCGGAGACCGCCTTCCCCGCCTCGCCGAAGACCGGCACCTCGTTCACGTAAACCTGGTACGCGGCGAGCGGATGGCGCGTGTCCTTCATGTGCAGGCGCAGCTCCGCAACGCGTCCCCGGTCGGCGCCGAAATCCTGCTTCAGATTTCCTATCGTAGCGACGGGCACGTGAAGCTCGTCGGAAAGATCGCCCTCCGCGAGGCCCATTCTCCGGAGGCGCCTCAGGTACTGGTTATAGAAGTGGTCGATGGTCTCCCGCGATCCGAGGCCGATGCGCCGGAGGATGATGTCGGGCCTGTTGAACTTCAGCGCGAACTGCTCCACGCCGAAGGCGCGCAGCCCCTGCACCATCGCCACCAGGCGCCCGCAGCCCGGCGACCCGTCGAAGTAGCCGTCCGCGGTGTAGACAATCCACTCGCCCTCGTCCTCCAGGAACATGATGTACTCCCAGGTCTTCAGGTTGATCAGCCGGTGCGACCCGTCGCGCTGCGAGACCAGGAGATACTTCCCGTCGGGCGTGTACTGCGCCCAGCGCACGTTCGCGCGCAGGTGCTCTATCTTTTTCACGTGGTTGCCCTCCCGGTCCCAGAGGTTCACGTGGCGCAGGTTGAGCGCGTAGGAGGCGAAGCCCTGCCCGTCGGGGCTGAAGAACATCCGCACGCGGGAAAATTCGTCCTCCATGCCGCGGTTCATCGTCTTCCACCGCCCGGTCTCGAGATCGATCAGGTTGTAGTTCCATGTTCTCCCCGGGTTCCCTATCGTCCCCGACCTGATGACACTGTCCGCGAGGAGCTTCTTCCCGTCGGGGGAGATATCCATATCCATCACGCTGAAGTTCCGCTGGTCCGCGGCGCGAGGGCCGCCGGAAAATTCGCGGAGCTTCCTCCCGTCCTCCATGGAGAAGACGCTCACCGTGAAGTCGTGGTCAACGGTGACCAGGCTCCTGAAGTCCGGCGTGAACATCTGGTTCGCGTTGCGCCGGTTCGTCGGAAAGGTCCGTATCACCCGCCCCTCGATGTTCCGTATCACGGCGGTGCCGTCGGGATAGACCATGCCGATCCGCGTCCAGTCGGGGCTGAAGGCGAGGGCATGCGGGAAATCCTCCAGGCGGATGCTCCGCACAAGGTTACCGTCCCTGGTCCAGATCTTGATGTGGCGTTCGAACTCGGTGGGGCGGTAGAGGTTCGCGACCATGGAGCCGTCCGGGCTGAAGTGGTAGTACTGCCCGAAGTTCTCGGCCTCGCGCCGGAACTGCGGCTTCACCGGGACCGTGTCGCCCTTCGCGTCGAACATGAGAATGCTTTCGGTGATGATGTTCCCCGGCGCGTAGGTGCCGAACTTGTAGATGATCCGGTCCCCGCCGGGGCTCGGCCACGGGCCGCGCAATCCGAATACTTCCTGCCCCTGCGGCGGGACCAGGTGGTTCCGCCAGTCCATCGCCCCCGACGCCAGGTCCCAGCGCACCACCTTGCGCCTGCGCATCTCCACGGCATACTTGCCCCCCGCGCCCGCGACAGTGTCCGCCTGCGAGATCACCCGGCGGTGGAACGCGATCGACGTGTCGGCCTCGCTCCTTGGGGACGCCGCGATCGTGCCGCCCTCCGTATCCCAGACCAGCAGGCGGTCGGTGGCTCCGTACCACGCGAGGAGCTTTCCGTCGGGACTGAAGGAGAGATGCGGCGACGCGACCATCTCCTTCCCCGGCTTGAGCGTGTGGATGATGCTCCCGTCGCGCCGGCAGATGAAGCCCAGCGGGCGGAAGTCCCTGTCGTCGAGGCGGGCCATGGCGATGCGCGTGCCGTCGGGGCTGAACGCCGGGAACCGGGAGAGGAGCCC
>JAGODF010000274.1 GCA_017998375.1 Spirochaetota bacterium | reverse complement strand
CTGTTTGATATCGACCAGGCTCTTCTCGACGTCGTACAGGTTGTAGATAGTGTCCTTGAGGCGGAACTCGTAGCGCATCCTCAAAGTGTTGACCGTGTTCAGATTGAAGAACACGATCTTGTCTATGCGGCCCTCGTCCACGAACAGCGCAAGCTCCGTGCCGGTCTCGCGGACCAGGTAGGCCCGCGCGATGATGTACCCGCGCTCGTGATAGAACTCTTCAATGGTGGATGACGCTTTCTCGAATGAGGGCCTGCCAGCCGGAAGCCTGTCAAGGCGGAGTTCGCGGACCAGCCGTCCCTCGGTGAAGGCACGGAGCCCGAAGATCCGCACCGACTTGTAGCGCGCCTGGGCCGGCAGCACTCCAGGGGCAAGGAGAAGGGCGCAGATGATCGATGGGAGGAGCCTGGACATCACGCCGTGGCGCGGATCATCCTTCGACGCAGAAGAGCTGTTTCAGCGTCTTTATCAGGGTGAGGACGCTCCGGTCCCTGATGGAATAGAACATGAAGTTGGCTTCCTTGCGCCGGTTGATGATATTGGCCTTTCGCAGGATGGTGAGGTGCTGCGATATGTTTGATATGGTGGACTCGAACTCCTTTTCTATTTCGCCCACGTTTTTTTCACCGTCCATGAGGAAACAGAGAATCTTCAACCGGATGGGATGGGAGATGGACTTCAGGAGTTCGCTCGTGTTTTCAACCTGCTGGTCTGAAAGAATCATTGTGCACCCTGCCGCTTCCGGATTTCCCTCTTTTCTTGCGTCAGATGATCTTTTCATGCGTTCCGCGTGGCGTGACCGGTAGCGCGCTGCTGTTCCGGTGTTCCGGCGGCCACACCCTTCCGTATTTTAGTATTATATCAATTAATTAACAAATGACGGGTTGTCAATAAGAAAATGGGCCGCGTACTGTAAATTTGATACCGGGGCAGACTCAGTTCAGCAGCGCATGTGACGCTGTCTGGGCGCTTCCGCAGGCGACCGAGCGGGAGAAATAGTCGGTGAGATTGAGCCGGTTGAGGGTTTTTCTCAGCGCGGGGGAGGTGATAAGGGAGAGGCAACCCCCGGAAGTTTCGATCTCTTCCTTGGCATGGATGAGAAGCCCTATGAAAGAGGAGTGGATCACCTCGGTCGCCGAGAGGTCCAGCACAAGAATTTCCCCGCTCAGGCCGTCGCGCAAGGCCTCGAGGTATTCGGCGGCGGTGCTGAAATCTATGGTACGGGGGAACGTCACCGTGTGTGCGCTTCCCATTGCTTCCTCCCTGATCGCACTTTCCCTTATACTTCTATTATCGAACGATGCCGTACCTGCCCTTTAGTAAAAAAATGTTCATCGCTTCGCCTTTTGCGCCCTGCCGGGTCCAATAATTTGCTTGTAATATGACCATTTATTGTAATTATTGGAAAACCGCCGCGGGCATGCTATACAGGAAAGGGCATGGGGTCCGGCGATACCGCGGCAAAGGCTACCACCGATGAACATTCTCAACAGGATGGAACATGAGCACGATGTGAGGATCCGGGGCGGCATGGAACAGCTCCGCAAGCTGTTCATAATGCCCGACTCCCCCGACAAGTTCCTCGAATTCGGCAACGAACTGCTGGACCTAATCCACACGTTCTTCAAGGAAAAGGGCGGGATCCACAGTGAAATCTCCCTGCCGGACCTTGCGAAGATTTTCTCCAACGTCGACATACCCTCGGAGCCCCAGCTATGGCGGAACATCCTCCAGGAGATCAAGAACAACATCATTGCCCACTCGGTGAAGGTGGGGAACCCCTACTACATAGGCCACATGACCACGGCCATTCCCTACTTCATGATCCTCCTGGAGATGATCATCGCCGCGATGAACCAGAACCAGGTGAAGATCGAGACCGCGAAGGCCTCCACCTACGTGGAACGCGAGCTCATCGGCTGGATACACCGCCTCATCTTCAACCGGTCGGCCAAGTTCTACCGGCAGAACGTCCAGAACCGGAACTTCGTGCTGGGCAACGTCACCATCGACGGCACCACCGCGAACCTCACGGCGCTCCTGGTCGCCAGGAACAAGGCCTTCCCGCCCGACGGAAGGTTTCCCGGCATACGCAAGGCCGGCGTCTACGAGGCGTTCCGCTACTACCAGTGCAACCGGGCGGTGATCCTGGTGTCCCAGCGGGGGCACTACTCCATCGACAAGGTGGCGAGGCTTATCGGCCTGGGCGAAAACAACGTCATCAAGATACCGGTGGACTCGCGTAACAAGATAGACACGGACTACATGCGAAAGATTCTCGCCGACATGGAAGAGCGCAACCGCTACAGCGAGGAGAAGACCCGCGTTGTGGCCATCATAGGAATCGCCGGTACCACGGAGACCGGCAACGTGGACAACCTGGTGGAGCTGCGGGAGATCGCGGACCAGTACGGCACGCACCTCCACGTCGACGCCGCCTGGGGGGGGCCGCTCCTTCTGGTGGACAAGTACCGCCACCTCTTCCAGGGTATAGAGCTGGCTGACTCGGTGACCTTCGATTCCCACAAGCTTCTGTATTCGCCGCTGTCCATGGGGATGGTCCTTTTCCGCAGCCGCAAGGCGTCGCACTTCCTGGTGCACGCCTCAAACTATATCATCCGCGAGGACTCGGTGGACCAGGGGCGCTTCACCGTCGAGGGCTCACGGCCCTTCGCCGCGCTCAAGCCCTGGGTGACCCTGAAGCTCTTCGGCCGGGAGGGTTTCCGGGTGCTCTTCGACCACGCGTACGATCTCACGTCGGAACTGCGCACGCTCGTGGAGGCGCACGAGAACTTCGAAAAGATGAACTTCCCGGAGCTCTTCATCTTCAACTACCGGTTCGTTCCCGCGAAAGTGAAAACGATGCTCGACGGGCTCCGCCATGAGATCGAGAGCGGGAACATCTCCGTGGCACACGAGGCGGTGCACAGGATGAAGAAGATCAACCACGTCCTGAACCAGATGAACGTGGAGCTGCACCGCGCCATCCGGCAGGAGGACAACAGCTTCGTGTCGCGTACCATGCTGGAGTCGACGATGTACGCGCCGCAGAAGATAGTGGTGCTCCGGGCCGTCACCATCAACCCCCTCACCACGCCGGAAATCCTCAGGGAAATCATCGAAGAGCACAACAGGCTCGGGATGAAGCTATACCAGGATGTATTCATCAATAAAATCGGATCCATTTAAAGCGCTTTTTGCCTTCGTGCTCCTGCTGTCATGCGCCGTGCCCCAGGAACGGCCCGGGGCCGGCGGCGCCGTCCCCGGTGACGCAAAGGTCCTCCCGGTTCCGGGAAAAGGCTCCGCGGACGCGGGTGAGGCACACGGCGCCCTGCACGTGTACCGTCACGGCGCGGAGCTCTACTATCTGAAAGGATGCGCCGGGGGCGGCCCCTGCAGCGCGGTGTTTCGCGACAGCGGCGGCGCGTCGCACGAAGTGTCGGTTGATTCCCAGCTGAAGGGAAAATCGCTCCGCAGGTTTCTTGGGGCCGGGGGGGTGATATACCTCCTTGCCTGCGAGGGGGTCGCACCGGAAGCGCCATGCCTCCTTCACCGCCTGGAGCTCAATTCCATGAAGGAAAACCGCGTGGAGGGAGTGCGCGATATCATCCTCCATGAAGGCAGGCCCGTGCTCCTGGAGCGCACGGACTCCGGGGCGCGGATAAACCGGAACGGCGCCACGGTACCGATAACTATCGGCGGCTCACCTGTGTTCCGGGGGATCTTCGAGAGCCGTTTCGCCGTCGTGACCAATGGCACCGACTCCGAGATGGTGGACCTGGCGCTCCTGCGAAGCGTCCACGCCTGGTCGGCCGGGCGCGCCAACAAAACCGCCGGCGACCACAATCTCGTGGTGGAGGCCATGGACGCCGGCGGGGCGCCTGCGGAAAGGATGCTCTTCTACAAGGTCTTCGTCAACGGCACCTATTCCGGCAGGACCACCACCGGGCCCGCGCAGCAGGCGCGGCGCGTGTCCCTGAAGGTGGAGGCGGACGAGCACCACATTGTCCGGCTGGAGAGGTGGGAGCTTCCCGCCGGGAAGGATGAATACTCGCGGGTGAATAATATCGGCCAGCCACAGCCCCTGCGCGTCTACGTGCCCCGGAACCGCGTCATCAGGTTGGAGCTCACCCGGGAGGACGGCAGGTACCGTGCGACGAGTGCCGCTGAACGGGAGTGATGAGGCGCTGCGGGCAAGGGCGCCTCGCGGAGCCGCGGGATATGGCGATGCGATGCCGGACCCACGAAAAAAGGGCCGTCCTTTCGGGACAGCCCTTTTCCGTTGAACGGCGGGTGTTACCGCCTATCTGAATTCGTTGATCCTCTCGGCCTTCATCTCGTCGCGCTCCACGGTTTCCTTCGTGTGCTTGTACTCCGGAGACTGGACGCCGTACTCGATCCTGACAGCCGTCAGGAGGTATTCGTTCTTCTTCTGCTTGTGGTAGATCACCTGGTCCTCGGAAACGCCGCGGGACTGGGAGAGCACCTTCTCCACGTACGCGTAGGAGCTGGCGAGGTACTTGTACGCCCAGACGTCGTCCTTGGTGCTGTTGTCGATCTTGATGTACCGCTCCAGGATCGGGATGCAGGGCCTGTAGTTGTGGATGTCGTGCTGAATCGACACGTACACCTGGAACAGGCGGATCTTGAAGGTCTTGAAATTCTCGTTCTTCACGATGAATTCCTGGTTGCGGTCCTCTATCTCGTCAAGCGTGTTGATGGCGCGCGTGAGATAGGTGAGGGCGCGCGTCTTGGCCTCGGTCTTGCGCATGGTGACCTGCCGGCGGAGCTGGTTGAGTCGGTCCACTTCCTGCCAGTGCCATCTCTCGTTGAGGTGCTTGCCCTTCTGGTTCTTCTCTATCAGCCGCGCGACATCGTGCTCCATGTCCTCCAGGAGGTCGATGGCCTTGGCGTACTCGTCGTTGGCGAGCTTTAGCCTGTCGTCGGCGTATTTGATATTGAATTTCTCCAGGTCCCTCATGGCCTTGATGTAGGGATGGAAGTCCTTGATCCGCCAGCCGGTTACGCCGTCCGCGGCCTCTTCCTTTTTCTCACCCTGCTGGTCCTGCTGCTGGGCGAAAATGCCCCCGGTCAGCGCACAGACCGAAATGACCAGGACCCCGATTATCACGATCAACAGGTTGCTGGAAATAGTTCTCTTCTTCATTGGAGATAACCCCGTTAGTAATATCGCTGATGCTGCGTGCTCTCTAAATTATCGGATTCGGGGGAGGAAAAATTGAACAATTGTTGCCGTCCCGCTTCATATAATGTAAAAAATTCCCCGGGAAATATCAAGGGAAAGGAGGCTGATAGTACCGCGTGATAGTGAAGAATCGCGGTGATAACCGGCGCTATCCGGTGTATCTATGGGTATAATCGCCGAAACTCGATCGTAAACCCTCCGGAAGGGCGTTTTTTCGCATAATTTATACTTTTTCTGGAATTTGTCGTTTTCAAGACTATATTTGTACCAAATGCCAGTTCAGGCACCCAAGAAGCAGGCTGATATCACACTCCGGGGGATGACATGGATCACGATGAGATGATTCGTTTCGCGTCTCCCTGCGGGATTTACTTCCTGGCCTGTCCCCGGTATAAGGACCAGCATTCCTGCCGGGGCTGCAGGGCCGACGGCCGGCACACGCGCTGCCAGATATATGACTGCTGCGTAACCATGGGCGGGAAGGAGTTCTGCTTCGATTGCGG
>JAGODF010000273.1 GCA_017998375.1 Spirochaetota bacterium | reverse complement strand
GTTCACTGGATTGAGAAGCTCGAAAAATTCCCAAAGGATGGCGAAATCCTGAAACACCACCTCGGGCATCGGTTCGGTGTGATAGTGCTCCCTCACGAGCTCCCTGCTCCGCGCGTCGAGAATGGTCCTTCCCGAGAGCCAGGCGGACGTCACGCGCGCCTCCTTCTCGGCCGGCGGGAGGACGAACTCGCCCTTCAGGAGCTTCCGCTCCCCGGTGCCGATATGCATGCGCAGATAGAGTCGGTCCGCCGCGACCTTCATCAGGTTGTAGTCCTGGAGGTTCTTCTGCATGCGCAAGGTGGCCTGGCACGCCAGGTTGGGATCGGTGAAATAGGCGACTATCACCCCGTCGCTCACGCTGTTGACCACGCCCTTGCAGACACCGATTTCGCCGAGCAGGAGTTCGTTGATATCCGCCGTGAGTATCGCGGCCCCGGCGAGACTGGAGCCCGCGAGCCTCCCGTGGAAGTCCCGTATCTCCGCCACCAGGACGCTCAGGGCCCTGGTTTCCAGGGACTTTACCTGGCGCTCGTCGTCCACCATCCTGAGCGCGCGGCTTCCCTCCAGGAGCTCGGCGTCGGGGCTCTCGAACTTCTTGAAGATGTTGACGATGAAGTGGTCTATCTCCACCAGCTCGTCGTCGGGCAGGAGGCGCAGGACGTCGATGATGTCGCTGGAGATGGTGTAGTCCTCCTTGAGGAGCGAGATGAGGAAGTACGAAAACTCCACGGACTTCTGCATGCTCATGATGGTGAGGATCTCGCGCTGGATGTTCTTGTTCTTGATGATCATCATGTCGCGGATCGACTTCAGCGCGTCGCGGTTCCCCAGGCTGATGAGGAGCGCGCAGGAGTAGATGCGGATCTTGATGCCCGGCTCCTTCAGGTACTCCTGGAGGTATCCCATCACGTACCGCTTGTTGTAGGTGGTCGACGAGGCGACGATGAAACCCATGGCCAGCACCACCGCCTCCTTGATGTCGTTCGACTCGAACCGGTAGAAGATCGAATCCAGGTACTCCAGGTCGGAATCCAGACCGCAGCGCCCCAGACAGAGGATCGCCAGCTTTACGATGGCGGTGTCCTTGTTCACCTGGACGATGGTCTTCAGCACCTGGTTCGCCGTCACGTTCGCGTGGATGTCACGCTTCAGGAGGATCTCGAGGATCTCCATCATGATGTCGGTTCCCTGGTCCGCCCTCTCCTTCAGGTAATCCAGGAAAATATTCAAAGAGCGCTGCTCGGAGAACTGGGACAGGAGGAGAATGCCCCGCTGGTGGTCACGCATCTCCCCGGAAGCCATCATCAGCTCCAGCTCGCCCAGCATGTAAGAGTAGTTGAGCACGGAGAGGCACATGGCCACCGCGTCGAAGATCGCCTCGTCGGGATACTTCTTCACGTAGTTGAAGATTTTCACCAGGCTGGACGCCGCCCCGGTGATGCGAAGCCGGCCGACGATGTCGCAGAGCCGCACTATCCGGTTGCGCAGGTAGCGCTTCTCGAAGTTGATGTCCTCCAGCCGCATGGCCGAGAGCTCGCGCGATTTCGGTTCCGCGTCGTAGAATATCTCCAGAAGGAGCGTGAAGTCCGTCACCTCGTCGGGGTGCATGAACGGCACCTTCTCCGATACCTCCGTGAGGAGCTTGTGTATGGACGAACGGTCCTCGTTCCGGAGGTAATGGAGCAGGCGCTTCTTTATCTCCGGCGTATACTGTTCCAGGATATACTGCCGTATCTGCTGGAAGTTCTCCGGGAAGTCCTTCTCGATGACGCTGGTGATCATGAACTCCTTCCGGTAGGTCTCGAAGAACGTGTCCAGGGTCACCACCATGTAGTTGTAGATCTTGTCGCGCATCAGGACGTTCTTGCGGGTCTCGGGCATGCCGTTGAAATAGCGCTCGAAGATTTCCACGATGATCTCGTTCTGCCGCGGCGAGTTCACCGAGAGCGACAGCAGGTTCCGGAAGAGCTTGTCGGGGTCCCGCAGCTTGCCGGCGTTCATGTAGACGAGATAGAGTATCCGTTCCACGAGCTCCGTGTCCTCGGAGGTCAGGGCCTTCATCACGTAGATCAGGAGCTCGCGGTGGTTGCTGGTGAGCATGGCGTTGATGAACTCGGTCTTCACCCGGTTGTCGTAGCCGTCGAACTGGATCGTCATCCTCCCCAGGAGGACGCGGATCTCCAGCATCACCTTGTCCTCCTCCTCGGGGGAGTAGGTGTAGATCTGGTCGTCCTCGCTGCGCCGGCCCTCGGACTCTCCGTGGAGACGGTCCGAGAGGAGGGAAAGGGACTTGTAGACCGCCCATGTGATATCGCCCTCCCCTTCCTTGATGAGCTCCTCGCAATGCGCGATCTCCTTGAAGGCCGAGAGGCTGATAATGGCGGCGGAGCGGACCTGCGCGTCCATCTCCCGGTTCCGGGCGAGCTGTTTCAAAAAGTCGGACACCTGGGACGATCCCGCGCCGATGGCCCCCATCACGCGGCACGACTTGTAGAGGATCCCGATATCACCCCCCTCCAGGTGCTTCGCGGCGAACTTAATGACGAGGGGAACGTCCTCGGCCTTGCCGAATTTCTCGAAGTAGTCGAGGAGATGGAACTTTTCGCGAAGCGGGATATCGCTTTCCAAAAGCTCGCGGAACACGAGGCGCGCCTCCTCCCCGGGGCAGCTTTTCAGCTCGAAGATGGCGCTCTCGCGGAAGAGCGGGTCCTTGTAGATGTCGTTGATGAGGATCTTGACGCCGGCCACCGATTTTTTCAGGCCCAGGAGCCTGTGGAGCGATATGCGCTCGTAGGGGAGGAGCTTGAAGCTCTTGCTGATTTCCAGCTTTATCGTTTGTAGGATATCGGTCGCCATGGGTGCCCCGCGCGTGATAGATGTTCCTTGTTCGAATATCGGCCCTTTTTTTTCAAATGTCAAACAGAAAGCTCCGCCGGCCCCGCATTTCCCGGCGTGGAGCGGGGAGCTGTGCCGCGGGGCGGCATGAGGGCACGCGCGTCCGGTCCCTTTCCCCGGTGGCGGTAATCGGCACTCACCTGGCGGAAATATCAGCCACTGCCATAAGCAATAATAATATAATGTTGATGTAATATCTACCCTGCACTCCGGCTGCCGGGACGGATCCGTTGAAAAAATAGTTTGACTATTTCCCTCGACTATCATTATATTTGATGGGTTGATTTTGGGGGAAAGACGCACCCGCAACTCCATGATTCGCGGCGAGAGGCGGAGCGTCGTTTTTTTCTCGGGATCGAAGAAGGGCGTGCACGATTTTCCGCGCAGATGCATTACTATCGCACTACTATGAAAGGAGATACCCTAATGAAGAGAAGAAGCGTTCTCATGATACTTGCCGTGATCTTCGCGACCGGGACCATATACTGCGGCGGCGGGGGGCAGCGGGGCACCAGGCAGACCGGTCCGTCCAACAGCGAGATGGTCGGCGAAGCCGAGGGCATCGCGATGATTTACGACGGCGACAGGGCGCTGGCACGCGACCGCGCGATAGACGACGCGATGAACAAGCTCGTGAAATCGAAGCTGGGCACCACCGTGGAGGGAAGGTCCCTCGTGGAGGATTTCGCCCTGGTTGAATCGATAGTCGAGGCCAAGTCCACGGGCATGGTGAAGAACTGGACCGTGGTGAAGGAACGCGCGGAAAGCGACGCCTACTTCGTCACCATCCGCGGCGAGGTGTATCCCGCGGCGGTCAACGACACCATAGAGGCGACCATCCGCAACTACGGGCGGCCGAAGTTCATGGTGCTTGTCAGGGAGACCTTCGACGGCGCGACCAACAATCCCGGCGAAACGGTGACCGAGCACGCCATGATGGACATCATGGGCAACTCCGGCTTCGAGTTCGTCGACGCGGCGATGACCCAGCAGCTCCTCAAGAAGGAGCGCAGGACCATGGGCCAGGCGATCAACGGCACCGTGAACGAGGACGTCCAGGAACTCCTGCTCGACGACCTTGGGGCGGAAGTGATCATCATAGGGACGGCCAAGACCTCTGACCAGACGGCGGTCATGCGGAGCTACTCCGCGAATATGAAGTCGAAACAGGCGAACATCATGCTGAAGGCGATCGACGTCTACACCGGCAGGGTGCTCGCGTCCAAGGTGCACAACGCACCGGGCATCCACATCGACGCCGACACCGCGTCGAAGACCGCCATCACCAACTGCCTGGGCAGCAAGAACATGCTGGGCCGCAAGGACGAGGATGACAAGTTCGTATCCGGCGATTTCATAAACCAGATCACCCGGAACTTCCTCAAGTCCGCGACGGGCCGCATGATCATGATGACCGTCTCCGGGCTGAACTTCAACGACATGACGAAGTTCCGCGAGGCCATCCAGGGCCGCGTCCGCGGCGTCAGCAAGGTCTATCCCAGGGGCCAGGTGGGCACCGCGGCAAAGCTCGAGGTTGAGTTCGCCGGCAAGACCCACGACCTCGCCCAGGAGCTTTCGGCCAAGGCGGAAAAATTCGGTTTCGAGATCAACATCCGGGAGCAGAAGCCCAACAAGATCTCCCTCACCGCGAGGAAGATACAGTAATATTCTACTACAATCGGAGTATCCCACGAAGGCGCGGAAACGTTTCCGCGCCTTCGTGTTGCATGCCGCGACCACAAACCGCCATCCTGTTATTTAATTGACAACTCCCCGACGCGTAGTAGCATGCGCATACTCCCACTACGACGAGGAAGCGCATGGCAGGATACACCCACGAAACAGGCACGATGATCGGAAGGGGCGGGCTGGAGATATTCATCCAGTCCTGGAGGGCGGAAAATCCCAGGGGGGTCCTCGTCATAGCCCACGGCCTGGGAGAGCATTCCGGGCGGTACGGGCACCTGGTCGACTGGCTGGAGGGAAAGCAGGTATCCATATTCTCCATGGACCATCGTGGCCACGGACGCTCCTCCGGTAAACGCGGCCACGTTCTGAGCTTCAATGAATACGTGGAAGACCTGGCTATCTACATCAACATAGTGCGCGACGAGAACCCGGGCCTCCCGGTCATACTCCTGGGCCACAGCATGGGCGGGGTGATAGCCATCCTCTACGCCCTGCGCCACCAGGACCTGCTCCGGGGGCTCATCCTCTCCTCGCCGGGCGTTATGCCCACGGTTGAGGCTCCCCGCGCCAAGACCGCCCTGGCCGGCTTCCTCTCGAAATACGCGCCCGGATTTCTGGTTTCTAACGAACTTGACGCCAACCATATTTCGCACGACCCCGGGATTGTCGCCAGCTATCTCGCAGACCCCCTGAACCACGACCGCATATCCACTCGCTGGTACACCGAGTACCTCAAAAGCGCCGCCGAATGCCTGGACCGGGCGGGCGAGCTCACGGTCCCGCTCCTGGTGTTTCACGGCACCGACGACCGGATAGTCGATTTCGCCGGTACGGTGCAGGTCCACGAAAGCGCCACGTCGCGCGATAAGAAGAAACAGCTCTTCGAAGGGCTCTACCACGAGACCATGAACGAGGTGGAGCACGAGCGCGTCAAGGTGCTCGACGCGGCGGCAAAGTGGATACTGTCGCATCTTGGGAAAGAGAAGAAGACGGGAACCGCGAAAAAACCCGGAAAGAAGGCGCCCGCGAAAAAGAAGGCGTCGAAGGCGGAAGCTCCGGCTTCGTGATTCAAGTGCCTGCATCATGGTTGGAACCCTGCCGTTCTGAAATATCATCACGAGACATCAGCCAGGAGAACAT
>JAGODF010000272.1 GCA_017998375.1 Spirochaetota bacterium | reverse complement strand
TTCCTGCTCTGCGTGAACCACAGGAAGCTCCCGGGATTCGTGGAGGGCGAAGTCCCTTACGGCATCGTCGGCTACTCCCCCGACGATGAGACAAAGAAATTCATCAAGGCGAAGTATCCCACGGCGCGCGTCGAGGTGGACCATTCCAGGCGGTTCATCCAGATGCTCGCCGTCATGGGGAGCGTGGGCACCGTCGCCTACAACAAGAAATCCGACTTCGACTACTGGGTCTGCGTGCACCGCCACAGCGTGCCCCGGGAGC
Organism: Spirochaetota bacterium; assembly: GCA_017998375.1. Lineage (GTDB taxonomy): Bacteria > Spirochaetota > UBA4802 > UBA4802 > JAGODF01 > JAGODF01. The sequence continues at coordinate 5,489 of JAGODF010000272.1, read as the reverse complement.
AGCTGGCGAACTTCATGCAGAAGGTCGACGCCATCCAGAAATGGGCCATGCGCGAGATTGACGTGCCGGTCCACCTCTTCGTCAACGACATCGACAGCATACGCAACAACATCTTCGCCGAGGACGAGGAGGAGGCGTTCGGCTCCACCGTGGGCGCGGTCCTCAAGGACGAGTTCTTCCGCAGCTCCATCATCATCGCCGGGAAGATCCCCTTCTGGTGGGTGGTGCCGCACTTCGTCAAGGACGCCGAGTACGACGAGTTCTTCAACCGGCTCCCGGACCAGATGAAGGAGTACGAGTTCGTGGACCTGGGAAACCTCTACGAGATCTCGAAGGAGGACTTCCTGGGCTCGGCGCTCTTCCAGATCATCAAGTCGCTCGGCAACCCGTTCAAGTCGATCATCAAGATAGGCGTGCTGGAGAAGTACCTCTTCGGCGAGGGCTACTCCCTGCTGTCACAGAAGATCAAGATGAACCTCCTGCGGGGCTCCCTGGACGACACCATGCTGGACTCCTACCTCTTCATGTTCCGCGAGGTCTACGACTACTACGCCGGGGTGATGAAGGACGAGAACCTCCTGCGCATCCTGAAGCAGAACCTCTACCTGAAGGCCGATCCCCAGATCACCCGCTACGCCGGCGTCAAGGACCAGAAGAACATCCCCTACAAGGTCAAGGTGATGCTCTCCTACGTGCGCGAGTGGAAGTGGACGATGAAGGACATCAAGGACCTTGACAACTTCGACAACTGGGACTTCAACAGGGTGATGGAGTTCTGGGACCTGGTGACCAAGTTCATGCTGCTGAGTTATCAGGGCATCTCCCAGCAGCTGCCGCGCCTCAATCTGCAGAACAAGGTCTCCGAGTCGGATTTCATGCTGCTGTCGCGGAAGATAAAGACGCACTTCCGCCGGGAGAAGGACAAGATCGACCAGCTCATCACCTTCAAGGACACCCCCAGCGAATCGATCCTGTACATGGAGCCCACGACCCAGGGAGTCCAGAGCGTGGAATGGCGCCTCTACAAGCGCGACCGGAGCGAGCAGGACCAGTTCCAGGCGACCACCATCAAGACCGACGCGAACCTCCTGAAGCTCCTGGTCTGGTGCGCGCTGAACGGCATCTACGATCCCACCTTCACGAGGCTGAACATCCAGTCGGGATACACGCGCATCAACCAGAACGCCGTGATGGCCCTGATGAACGACATCGTCGCGTTCTTCTCCGGCGAGCGCACGAAGATCAAGAACGAGTACTTTCTCCGGGAGTCCTTCCGGCTGCTGAACATGATCATCATCAACTTCAACATGGAGGGCGCCGAGGAGATCCGCACCATCCACCACGTCTACCTGTCGAGCTGGGGGGAGTCCTTCATACGGGAATACACCTCGGAGAACGACCTGGCGGACATCCTCATCGATACGTTGAAGGACGGCCTCAACCTGAAAAGGGGCTTCGACGGTTACGTGTCCATCGTCACCCCGGAGTCGTACAAGAAGCATTACAAGAGCATCATCAGCATCTTCCGCGAGGCGTACCGCCTCATCGTGGAGGACCGCGAGACCGAGAACGCCCGCTTCGTGACGCGGCTGGGGGACAAGTATCTCTCATTCACGCGCGACAAAAACGGACTCGCCAGCGAGACCTTCGCCAACCTTATCAACCTCCTGGCGTCCAACTCGCTCAAGCCCAGGCCTTCCATCCGCTACCGTTTCTTTGGCGACGATCCCCAACTGGAGAAGATCAACGCCATCTATGAAAGCCGCAGGCCCTTCTCGCTGACCATCGCCTACGAGGACACGCCGGAACGGTTTATCATGCACATTGTGAACGAGACCGGCAACGTCTTCGTCTTCATCAGGCCCACGCAGATGAAGGACCCGGTGCTCCTCAACCTCTACGATTTCTGCAACTCCGTCACCAAGCGCGTGAACGAGCAGAGCGGGCGGGACCGCATCCTCAAGGACAACCTCAAGATACTGAAGGTGAAGACCGACAAGTTCGGCGCCGTGAGCTTCAGCGACATGACGAAGCTCATCGAGGCGGAGTTCCTGGGTAAATTCGCCTCGAACAACACACTGTGCCTCGACGTGAACTACACCATGGGCGACGCGCCGTTCTACGATTTCACGTTTCCGGACAAGGTAAAGTCGGGTTTCATGACGACGAAGGAAGCGTACAGCGTGGCGAAAAAGATCAAGGATTTACGGAAGCAGGGCCTGGACGCGCTGAACATCATCCGCGACATGACGATCACCGGCAGGGGGAGGCCCCTGGCCCACAGTACGCAGTACTTCATGGAAAAATTCAAGATGGAGTTCCTGGTGGATACCCACCTGAAACAGGGCTAGTACTCGCCGCCGGGGAAGTTGTCCTTGAAGAAGCGGACCTTCTTCTTCTCGTTCTCGATGTCGTTCTTGCTGATGGTTCCCTTCTCGAGGGCGATATCCAGGAGCTTTATATGATCGTCGCCTTCCTTTTTCGCGGCCGCCTGGCCCTCGCCCTTCTTCTCGGGCGACTTCGGCATCGCGCTCTCCATGCTCCTGATCTTCTGGTCGATGATGTCCTGGGTCATCAGCGGAATCTCTTCGTCGAGCGTGTCCGCCTTCTCCTCACGCCCCTTTGCCGCTTTCGATTTCGCCGGCTTTGACTTGGAGATCTTTAACTGTTTTTTTTTTGCTTCACTCTCCGCGGGTGCCGGCGCGGCGGGCTCTTCGATGGCTTCCGCAAACTCCTTCGGGGGATTGTCGATCTTCAGCTCCATCAGCTTGATCTTGTCGCCGAGGAGGATGTTGATCTGCTTTTCGATGGACATGTATATCGGCGTGGAAAACGACTTGTTCCTGGTGAGCGATTTTTCGAGTTTCCGAAGCTCCCGAATGTCATCATCGATATTCTCGATCTTCTTGAGCACGTGAACCACTTTCATAGGATACCTCTGGAGACCCGCTTATGAATTTTCCCGCATCACCCGGCCGGTTCAGGAGGCCCGGCCGGCACGCGTCATTGTCTGAAAGTAAAGATACACTCTGTCTATTAAGTCAAATCAATTTTCGAACGTTAAAAAATAATTGTCTGGTCTTTCTCGACGCTGAATTCCGTGTGGCATTCCGGGCAGATATAGTTGCCGTCCCGGAGCACCCTGGTGAGCGACTTGCACTCCGCGCATTCCACGATGAGCGGCACGTCGAATTCCCGGGCCTCGGCGCGCGGCGCCTTTACCAGCGGCACTTCGTCTCCACGGGCGGCTCCCTTCCGCTCCTGTGCACCGCCGCCGTAGGAGCGTTCCTTCCCGTCCTCGAGCACCTCGTACACTTCCACGTTCTGGGGGGCTTCACCCTCCTTCACACCCGCCGCCGCGCCGGCGGGCTGATCGATAAACTGCATCTGCTTTTCCAGGATGGCACGGGCGTCCTCCGGGCTCTCCGCGAGGGAGACGATCCTGTCGAATCCCAGGATGTTGAAAAGGGTTTTCAACTCCGCCGAAAGCCCCTGCAGCACCATCATCCCCCCGCCCGAGGAAATCTTTTTCTGGAGATAGAGGATGAGGCCTATGCCCGCGGAGCTGCAGTACTCGAGGCCCTCCGCGTGTATCACCATGAACCGTTTCTCCTTTTCCAGGAGCTGGCCGATGAACGCCTCGAAATCCGACGCGGTCGCGCTGTCAAGATATCCCTTCAGTTTCACCACCGATATTTTTCCATCGCCGGTCTCGCCGTGTTCAATGTATATCATATCCTGTCCCCGGACTTCCTTTTGATTACGGGAATAGCGTCCCTGATGGGCCTCGTCAGGTCGATGGGAGCATCTCCCGCGGAGGCTGCGGCGCTTCCGAAAAATTCCCGATCCGTTCCCGCGTCCCTCCACGGCTCCGGCGCGGTCTCTCCCGCCACGAGAGCGCCGCTGTCCGCGTCGATACTCACCGATTGCTGGTAATCAACCGCCTGCGCCGGCTCCGCCTTCGCGCCGCCCTTCCCTGCTATCCAGAGCTTGTAGAGGTTCCTGTACCGGAAATAGACCGCCAGCGCGATGATAAGAGAAAGCAGGAGCGACGCGCCGCCCAGGACCTGCGCCAGCAGGAGCGAAGTGCGGAAGTTGTTCAGTATCTCGCCGAACACCCTGTCCTTGCCGATGATGAAGTTCACGGTGCCGACCGGCTCCTCCTTCCCGCGCGCTTTCGCGAACACGGCCCTCGTGACCAGCCAGCCGGTGGTATCGACGCGATCGTAGAGATATTTTTTCAGATAAAACCTTTCTATCCGCCTGAACGGGACTTCCTTTCCCATGATGTTGTAGTCGATGAAATGGATGTCCTTCGACTTGCTCCTCAGCGGATACAGGATGAGGTCCGTGTTGTAGGAAAACTCGTCGGCGGCGATATTGCCCCCGAGCTTCTTTTCCACGTCGCTGCGGGAATGCGCCACCAGCGACCCGTCCTGGCGCACGAAGAACGCCTCGTCGATGATGTTCTCCTCTATCTTCTTGTTGAAGAGCGTTTTCAGGCCCGAATAGTCCTTCAGCCGGTAACTCAATTCAGCCAGGTTTGCCAGCGCCTCCGCAAGTGGCTGCGCGTAGCTTTTCGTGTCCGTTACCACGGATTCCACCCCCTGCCTGGTGGTGAAATAAAAATATCCTCCCGTGACCGCGCATGATAAAGCCAGCAGCAGGAGCAGCACCAGCAGGAACAGCAGCACGGGAAATCCGCGTTTTTTTATCTTCTTACCCATATAATCCCGGTACCATCAAGATATACAAAGCGGGCACGGCGTTCAACCACCCGGCACCGTTTCATCCATGCGGGCACGGATGGGCACGCCGGGGCATACGGTTGCACCCTTGTAGTATTAATCGGAAATAATGTATGAATTATTCAATAATTACTTGATTGTACACAATTATTGCACCAGACTGAACAGGGAGCTCCCTGCCGGCATCCGGCGCGCGCTCCCAGACAAGCGCCGTCACTATCATACACATGTCCGATACCGATACCGCAAATATACTCTATACGGCCCCCGCACAGGGCATTCCCGGGGACGAGCCGTTTTCCCGGGAAGAAGCCGGCTCCCTGGACCTCATCAACAGGAAAATCGCGGGGCTGGGTTCCCTCGTGGAGGTGATAGAGTTCCTGTTCACCTCCACGCAGGAGATATTCCCCTGCGACAGGATTGGCGTGGCGTTCATCGAGGAAGGCGGCCGGCGCCTGAAGCTCCACCATGTGACCGCGAACTACGGGCCCCTGCATCTTTCCGGCGGCTACTCCGCTGACCTGGACGGCAGTTCCCTGGCGGCGATTTTCCGCGACGGCACGCCCCGGATCATCAACGACCTTTCCCTGTACGCGGCAAACCACCCGGCAAGCGAATCATCGGCACTGCTCCTGAAGGAAGGCGTCCGCTCCAGCATGACCTGCCCCCTCTTGGTGGACGGGAGGCCCGTGGGGGTGATGTTCCGAAGCTCCAGGAAGCCCTCGGCGTACACAGAACGCC
>JAGODF010000271.1 GCA_017998375.1 Spirochaetota bacterium | reverse complement strand
CCCGTGCATGTCGAATCCCACAAGCCCGTCCAGCGCGTAGTTTCCCTCGCGAACGCGGTTGTACGCGCGGTTGACGTGGCGGTTGAGCGACATCATGAGCGCCACCGAGTGCTCGGCGATCGCGTAGGGCGAGTAGACGGGCACGTTCGCCACGGAGATGCCGTGGGCGCGGCACGCGTCGAGGTCCACGTTGTTGTAGCCGGCGCACCGCATGGCGATCATCTCCACGCTGTTTTCCTTCAGTTTCTTCACCACGGCGAGGTCTACGGTATCATTGACGAAGCAGCATATCACCCTGAAACCGGCTGCCATGGAGGCGGTGTCCGGCGTGAGGCGGAAGTCGAAGAACTTGAGCGCATAACGCCCGCCGTTCCGCGCGATGAACGCCTTCTCGGTGTACGGCTTCGAGTCGAAGACGCCGACCTTGAGCCGGTTGTCGACGTCGTGCGAGCGGAGCTCGGCGACCACTCTGATGTTCTCGCGCAGGTACTGGCTGAGTGTCTGCAGCAGGGCGCGCGAGATCGCGGGGTGCGCGTCGAGAAGAGCCTGAAACTCGGTGTCGCGCATCTCCCACAGTACCACGTCCCCGTCGGCCATGAGCGTCGCCGAGCGCGTGTCGTCGCCGAAGAGGCTCATGATGCCGGCGACCTCGCCCGGTCCGAGCGCGGCAATATCGACCTCCACGCCGTCGCCTCCGCGCTTGAGGACGCGGATGGTCCCGGATTCCAGCACGAACATGCTGCCGCCGCTTTCCCCCTCGCGGCAGATGATATCGCCCGCCCTGAACGACTCGCGCCGGAGGTTGGTGCCGAGTATCCGCAGCGCCGCCTCGTCGAGCGACGAGAAGATGTCGGCTTTTTTCAGTATTTCGGTGAGACTGCCCTGGCTGCTCATTGGAAACGCTCCCTTGTGGAGGTGAATGTTTTTTATAATCGCGATATCACCCGTGATCTCTCGAAATCCAGTACTTCAATGATATTCCGATCAATCCCGCGAAGTAGATGATGATTCTCGGAATCGAATAATACAGGCTCCACAAAAACAACGAGGAGTCCGGATTGGAAATATATTCGGTTGTCCCTTGTGATACGAATTTCTGAATTTCGTAGAATGCGGCAATCAATGGTAATAAAAGTACGGGGAAAAGGCATACGATGTAAAATCGTATCGTTTTGCGGGTAATGACGTTGTATGCGCCAAGAACAACATAGATGGCAGGCAGCGCATAAAAGAGCGTGATCAGGGTCATCGACAGCGGCCTGCATTCGCCGATTGCTGTTGAGTAACCGATGAAGTACGCCGTTTGGATCGCGATATCAGCGGCGATGGCAAGATATTGGAAGATCATTCGCAGTGCCCCGTTAGATTTTCATTGCCCTGCATGAATTTATTGATTGATGATTAATATCACAGCCCCCGGGATGAATAGGAAAAAGAGGTATGATTTCATAGCGCGCGAACCTTTTCCCCCGTTACATGCCGTATGATGCAATCCCTCGCCGCGGCGTAGTTCTCTGGCGGCGTGTCGGCGCCCCGCGCGTGCAGCATGAACTCGGAAAACCAGATCTCCGGCGCGTCCTGGGCGAACAGGGTGAGCCTGCGGATGCTTGAGCCGCGCGGCCCGGTCGGTGCGTTCATTTCGAGCACGTTCTCGACGGTTCCCCAGGGGATGCGGATGGTGGTCCTGCACGTTGCGTACGTGATGCCTTCGTCATTGAAGGCGATGGATTTCGGCTTGTTCAGCATCTCCCGTATGATTTTCGAGAGGAACCAGGCCCAGAGCGCGAGGAAGATGGCGATGGTGCCAATGCCGGGTACGGACCCCATCGGCTGGATAATCATGATCGTTATCAGCGCACCGACGACGGTGAATATGAGGAACATCGGGAGTTCGCTCGCGCCGCTTATCCTGTAGTTGATCGGTTCCACAGCCATGGATGACAACCTCCGGGATTTTTCGGTGTTTCATGCCGGAACGTGCATTGTATCTCCGGGGTCGCGAATAATCAAGAAAATATTAAATCACCCCATAATGACGATAAAGAAGGCGCGGCATGAAAGCGTCGAGAAAATGAGTTGCAATAATACCTGACATGGGCCAATGATGCGGAAAATTATCCTGCTCCGGCATTATTCATGGTGATATATGAGCATCATTGATGCGATAGGAAACACCCCGCTGGTCGAACTGCGAAACCTCTGGAACTCGGACGAGAAGGGGACGCGCATACTTGCAAAGCTCGAAGGTTCCAATCCGGGCGGCTCCGTGAAGGACCGCCCGGCGTACTACATGATCAGGAATGCGATCGAGTCGGGCGAGCTCACGAAGGACAAGACCATCCTGGAACCGACGTCGGGAAACACGGGCATAGGGATGGCGATGATCGCCGCGGCAATGGGTTACAAGATCAAGCTCACCATGCCCACGTGCGTGAGCGAGGAGCGCCGCTCAATACTGCTCGCGCTCGGCGCGGAGCTCGAGCTCACCGCGGGATGCGACCGCACCGACGGCGCCATCATCCGCGCGCAGCATATCAAGGACGTCATGGGCAATAAGTATTTCATGCCGAACCAGTTTGCAAATCCGGCGAACTGGCTCGCGCACTACGAGACGACGGCGCCGGAGATCATCCGCGACACGAAGGGAGAGGTGGACGCGTTCGTCGCGGGGATGGGGACCACCGGGACACTCATGGGATGCTCCCGGTATTTCCGCGAAAAGAATCCCCGGACGAAGGTCATCGGCATCGAGCCGTCGCTGAACCACCGCATCCAGGGATTGAAGAACATGAACGAGTCTATCGTGCCGCCCATCTTTGAACCATCGCTCCTCGACGGAAGGATGATCTGCAAAGACGAGGATGCCTTCGAGACGGTGCGCGACCTTGCGCTGGCGGAGGGATTGTTCTGCGGCATCTCCAGCGGCGCCGCCCTCTGGGGCGCCATCCAGGTCGCACGCGATCTCCCGCGCGGCTCCACGGTGGTGACGCTCTTCCCCGATCGGGGGGACCGGTATCTGTCCACGGAAGCATACCGCTCCATCTGTGCCATCTGCCCGCCGTAGGAAAGGCCCTGCCTCCTGGTGTACATCACATCATCACCCCGCAGTGAAAGGGGATGATGAAGTCGCCCTTTCGGTAAACGGGGAAAGCCCACTGGCCCGATTCCTGGAACAGCGTGCCAGTCACGGTGTCCATGAGATATTCCGATGGATAGATGCCTCCCCATGGGGAGAAGCGGAAGAATTTAATACGGGCCCTTTCGCCCTCCACTGTCACGGTGGGGGCTAAACTCCGGAAGGAGAAACGGAACCTCCGCCAGAATGCCGAGTCGCGGGCGTTTTCTCCGGGATACGACGGAAGGAAGCTGTCGTACCATCGTCCGGAAGCGTAGTATGCCTTGCCAGGGTCCCGGTGTGAACATATGCGTTCGAAACTTCGCTTCGATGGCACAAACCATGACTGCGCGTAGTTGGCGTGCTGCTTCAGCGTCAGCAGGTCAAGTTCTTCTCGAAACAGGACGAACTGGAGGAATCCTGCCGCGCACTTGTCGAAGCAGACATATTTTTTGTAGATGTCGGGCCTGCTGAGCGGCTCCGGTTTCCCGTTCTCGATTATATACACGTAGCCGGCCCCGTCCCAGAGCGGGCTCCCGCGGTATCCGTAGCGGAGCCGCGTGTGTCCCTTCATCCTGAGCCGCGGAAATTCTTTCAGCAATATCTCCGGATCGAACGCCGCGTTGAGATCATCGACCTTGTTGCGTAGAAATGCTTTCAGCGCTTTGTGGTGTATGTTCTCGCTTGCCATTCGTATCGTGAATAATTTAAAAGATAATTCTTCATGATCGGGATTGGCGCCGCAATCGGGAGATTGTGAGGACGACATATTACCCGTGGTGCAGGCGAGAGAAAGAAGTAGGATGATGGCGGCAGTGAAGAATGATATGGCATGACCCATGTGGTTTCCTCGAAGCGGTGCGTGAACGACTGGTTGCCAGATTGTGAAATTCCGGGAACGAAAATGAGAAGATATAATGATGTTGAAGTAAGTTCATTTTACAAGAAAAATAGCATCAGAGTCGGCGGATTATAGTAGTGCAAAGCTCCGCCCCTGTGGGGGGGGTTAACGGATGGTTTTGCCGGTTTAACGCTTGTTAGTTTGTCATCAGGCGAGTAGCCGCGGGGGGATTCCCCAGTATATTACCCAGCAACTGACGTTTTCTATTTTTATGTTCATGATAGCGTAATTGTGATAATGATAACTATCTGCGTTTTTGCTGCATTTCACCAACAGTTCATCAAGGTATCGCTCAATGGCACATGCAACAAGGAAAGAAACAGACATTTTGCATACTTTTCTCAGGTCGATGCAGTACTCGTACTCGTCACACCGCATCGAAACATGCAGCCGCTTCCACTGGCTCCTCTCCCTGCGCTGTTGGTAGCGGACGCGCTCAAAGGCGGAGTGCTTCACCCGATCATCGACCATGTATTTGCCCAGCAGTGAAGAAACAAGGTCTTGGGGTGATGCCCCAGATATTTCGGCGGTCTCGATTAGCCGCGCGAGCAGATCCTTCCTGATGTTGATTGTCGTCGCGATTTTCATGTGTCCTCCCGTGGTTCTCGGTTATTAGTACGATGTGCGCATATCAAAAATTGAATTTATTATCGCGAAATTCCGAAAAAAATGACCCGGTGCGGCGCAGGGGAGCGCGTCGCGGGGCTGCCTCTATTCAATGGATGTCCCTGGGATATCGAATACATCGCGACGAGCGTTCCGGCGCGATAAATTTCTGTTGCACGTGCTGTAGATGAATGCTATATTCATCCACGCTCTGGAGTGGATAACGGGCGAAGGGAGCGGGACATGTTCAAATCAATCAGCGTGAGGGCCGGTTCCAGGGCGCTCGCCACCCTCCGCGAAGGAGGGCTTACCCCCGACAGGGTGCAGGTCCTGGCGGGCGCCTCGGGCGGGCCCAAGTGGCTGGTTCTCGCCGGGATCGACCGGGTACTGCCGCGCTTTTTCGGGAAGCGGAAGGATCCGCTCTTCCTGCTCGGCTCCTCCATCGGGAGCTGGAGGATGGCCGCCCTGGCGCAGAAAGACCCGCTGCGCGCCATAGAGGCCTTCGAGGAGGCCTACACCGGCCAGCGCTACTCGTCTAAACCCGATGCGAAGGAAGTAACCCGCGAATCGTTCCGGGTGATGGATGCATACCTGGGTGATGATGACATCCGGCACATCCTCGGGCACCCGTACATGCGCATGAACATGATAGCCGTGCGCTCGCGCTCCTTCGGCGCGAGCGACGTGAAGATGTTCCAGGGGACGCACGTGGCACTTGCCGCGATGGCGAACCTCGCGGGCAGAAGGTTGCTGCGTTTCTTCTTCGAGCGCGGGCTTTTCCATGATCCGCGCGGGATCCCTCCCTTTTTCGGGATGGATAACTATCCCACGGCCAGGACGCCCCTTGCGGAAACGAATTTCCGCATGGCGCTCATGGCGTCGGGCTCCATACCGCTTGTCATGGAGGGGATGCATGATATACCCGGTGCGCCGCGGGGGACCTGGCGCGACGGGGGCGTGATCGACTATCACCTGGATGTTCCGTACCACGTCGCCGTTGACGCCCTGGTGCTCTATCCGCATTTCTTCGATCATATAGTCCCCGGCTGGTTCGACAAATCCCTGCGCTGGCGCAACTTCACGCCCGCCTTTATGGAGAACGTGGTGCTGGTATCTCCCTCCGCTGAATTTGTGGAT
>JAGODF010000011.1 GCA_017998375.1 Spirochaetota bacterium | reverse complement strand
CCAGGAAGCCCTCGGCGTACACAGAACGCCACGTCCTCATGCACGGCGCCATCGCCGAGCGGATAGGCCAGGCCGTCGAGAAGGCGTACCGCATAGAGCAGCTCTCGGACGCCATCAACTCGTACATGGAAATGCTGGGCTTCGTGAGCCACGAACTGAAGAGCCCGCTGGCGTCCATCATCACCCTGGCGAAGACCTTCCGCGACGGCTATTTCGGGGAGATATCCGCGGAGCACCGCGGCATCGTCGACAGGATTGTCAAAAAGGCCGAGTATCTGCACAACCTGAGCGCCGAGTATCTCAACCTGTCGCGCTTCGAGAGCGGGAAGATGAGCATCACCCCCAGGGAGGTACCGTTCAAAAGTGAGGTGATAGAACCGTCAATCGATATCATCCTCCCCCAAATCGAAGAAAAGAAAATCCGTTTTGAAAAGGACCTTCCGCCGGGCGACTTTCCGCTCACCTGCGACCCGGAATTAATGAAAATCGTGATGGTGAACCTCCTGGGCAACGCGGTGAAATACGGCAACGACGGCGGCACGGTGAGGCTCGCGGTCGCGCCGGCCGGCGATATCGTCCGGGTCTCCGTGTGGAACGAGGGACCCGGCTTCGACAGCGCGCAGAAAAAACTTCTCTTCCGCAAGTTCTCCCGCCTGGATTCGCCCGACCTCATGAAACGCAAGGGTTCCGGCATAGGACTCTACGTCACCTGGAATATTATAGTCCTGCACCGGGGGCGCATACGGGCGGATTCCGAAAAGGGGCAATGGGCGGAATTCAGTTTTGAGCTTCCGTTAAATCCTGACACGGCAGTTCCGGGCAAATAGGGTCGGATACGGCGTATCAGATTTCAATAAAACAGCTGCCAATATTTTTTTGTTGAAATATTTATCAACTTACGCCATACATTAATATATGTTTCTTTTCCGCTGTCATACCCGCGCATGAGGAAATGTGCCGTTACATCACGTGATGTACCTGCACCACGTACGCGGGGGGTGTACCCGGATAACAATCGCGGGACCGCTGCGGGAATGACAGGCCAGCAAAAAAGCAACTCTTAACATATATAATTCCGGCGATCGACGATACAACAACACGCGGAACTCTCGGCAGTGCAATACCGGGAAAAACGGACAGGTGGATGGGACATGAAATCCAGGAATAAAGAAGCCGTCACGGAACAGATGCAGGAACTGGAGAAATCCAAGATTTTCTCCGAAACCATCATCACCAACAACTGGCGGCTGATGAAGGCGTTCATCACCATCATGTCCATCGCGAACGTGGCGGTGACCCTGATCAAGTGGCGGGGAGTGGGCTCCCAGTATCTCACCTACACCGACATCCTGATCGAGATCGTCGCCGTTACCCTCATACTACTGATCACCCATTTCCTTTCGAACAGGTTCAGGGGGAAGATATCGTCCGGGTACATCACCATCACGGGCGTACTCACGGGAACGCTCGTGTTCCAGTACTCATTTTTCGGCGCATCCGAACTCTTCGCGACCTGCTACATCGCCATCGCCCTGAGCATTTTTTATTTTAACAGGAAGATCGTCATCTATACGACCGTGTACGCTTTTATCACCCAGGCCCTGGTCATTGTTCTTAAAGAGGAACTCATGCCGCCGGGGCCCAAGAGCAATCTGCTGGTGCGGTTCATCGTCATTTGCATGGTGGGGCTCGGGGCGGCGGCTGGTTCCGCGGCGACGCGGGAACTTCTGAAATTCGCTATCAAAAAGAACGACGAGTCGAACAGCACCCTTTCCAGCCTCAAGGAAGTCGCGCGGGGCGTAATGAATTCCGTGGGCGTCCTCAACCAGCAGTCGAAGGACCAGGACAACATCACCCTCAACATGAACGAGATCTCCCAGCACCAGGCCTCCTCCCTGGAGGAGATTTCCGCCTCGCTCGAGGAACTCGCCGCGAACTCCGAGGCCATCAGCGGGATCGCTCGCTCGCTGTACGAGGAGCTGGAGATCACCGTGGAATCGGTGAACGACCTCAAGGCCGTGAACGACCGCGTGCAGGTAAGCTCCACCGAGATCAACGAGACGCTGAACGAGGTGTCCGACTTCTCCAGCAAGTCGGCGTCCCACATCCAGATGACCAAGGAGCGGTTCCAGACGCTGAAGACCAAGAGCAACGAGATGTCGAGCTTCGTGCAGGTCATCAACGACATCGCAGACCAGGTGAACCTCCTCAGCCTCAACGCCGCCATCGAGGCGGCGAGGGCCGGCGAGTCAGGGCGCGGTTTCGCCGTGGTCGCGGACGAGATCTCCAAGCTTGCCGACGCCACCACCTCGAACTCCAAGGAGATCGGGAAGATCATCAAGGACAACCAGACGCTCATCGACGAGAGCAGCAGCCAGATCACCCAGTCCGCGGACATGATGAACAAGCTGAACGAGGCGATCGGGAAGATCCGGAACGAGATCATCGCGGTGGGCAACCTCATCGGCGACATCGACGTCACCATAAAGACGATCAAGAACCTGAACGTCAAGATCCACGAGTCGAGCAAGACCATAGAGAACGCCACGGCGGAACAGAAGCTCGCCACCAACGAATCGAGCCAGACAACGGCGGACATCGCGAAGACGGCGCAGGATATAGTCAACATCTCAATCCAGATTTCGCAGTCGGCGAAGACGATCAACCAGCTCACCGACGAGCTGACCGGCCTGGCCGACAGCATGGTCTCGTGAGATGACAGCCTGCTGATACACGAACGCAGTATTAATACGGTTTTCCCCCGCGGGCCGTTGAATTTTTTTCAACGGCCCTCCCGTTTTTGACGCACAATTATTTCAACGCCCTCCAATTTTTTCTTTACAGCCGCTCCGACATGCTACATCCTTTGCCCCTGCAGAAGCGACCATCCGCCCCTCGGGGCGATCCTTACCGGCAGGCGTGGAGGAACAATGAAATATCTCGTGATCGGGTCCGGCGGCAGGGAACACTGCATCGCCTGGCGCCTCTTGAGCGACGGCAGCGCCCGCGAGGTGTATGTCGTCCCGGGCAACGGCGGCATAGACGGTCGTTTCAGAATCAACGCCGACCCCGGCGATTTCTCTGTCATCGAGACCATCTGCGTCAAAAAGAAAATCGACGTAGTGATCGTGGGCCCCGAGGTCCCGCTGGTCGCCGGCCTTGTCAACCACCTCGCCGATAAAAAAATACCGGCTTTTGGCCCCAGGCGCCGCGCGGCGATGCTCGAGGGAAGCAAGCTCTTCGCCAAGCAGATCATGGAGAAGTACGGCATCCCCACGGCGCGCCACGCGGATTTCACGGGCAGGGACGCCATCCTCAACCATCTCGCGACGCTCAAGAATTATCCCGTGGTCATCAAGCTCGACGGGCTCGCAGCCGGCAAGGGGGTCTGCGTCGCCGCCGATCCCGCCCAGGCCCGCGACTTCGTCATATCGAACACCAACGAAAAAAGCACCGTGTTCATCGAGGAATTCATAGACGGAGAGGAGGCCTCGGTGCTCGGGATTTCCGACGGGGAAACGGTGCTCCCGTTCATCGCCGCGCAGGACCACAAGCGCGCCTTCGACGGCGACACCGGTCCCAACACGGGCGGCATGGGGGCCTACGCGCCGGCGCCGGTCATGGACGATGAGAAGCTGCGCCGCGTCCACCGCGAGGTGCTCCTGCCGACGATCCAGGGCATGAAAAAAGAGGGCATTCCCTTCAAGGGCATCCTCTACGCCGGCATCATCATCCGCGGCGACGACATGAAAGTGCTGGAGTTCAACGCGCGCTTCGGCGATCCCGAGACGCAGGTCCTCCTGCCGCTGATGAAGAACAGGCTGGGCGATATCATCGCCGCGTCCATCGACGGCACGCTTGACCGCGTGAAGCTCGAGTTCGAAGCGAAGCACGCGCTGACCGTGGTCATGGCCTCCGGGGGCTATCCCGGCGACTACCCGAAGGGAAAGGAGATCCGCGGCCTGGAGGACGTGAGTAGCGACATCATGGTCTTCCACGCCGGGACGAAACAGGCGGACGGGAAAACGGTGACCAGCGGTGGGAGGGTGCTCAATGTCACGGCCATGGCCCCTTCCATTCGCGAGGCGCGCGACCTGGTGTACGATGAAATCGGCAAGATATCGTTTGATGGAGCGTTTTACCGGAAGGACATCGCCCACCGGGCGATACGATGACAATCAGGGATACAGCACACATGGCACCCGCGATACATAAAGTTTCCATAAGCATCAGGCCCGATGACCGGAAGGCGCTCACCCTGACCCGGGAGCTGACCCATTTCTTCTCGGCGAAGGGCGTATCCTGCATGCTCCCCGATTACGACATCGTCCTCGAGGACGACAAGCTTTCCCCCTTCATCGCCCACCCGGATGATTACATGGGCACGCCCGACCTGGTGATCGTCATCGGAGGCGACGGGACTTTCCTCCGGGCGGCCCGGGACTTTTCCGCGATTGGCCAGCCGATATTCGGCATCAACAAAGGAAGGCTCGGATTTCTCACGGAATTCGACCAGGACGACGCCCTCGTCCACCTGGAGCGCGTCATCGCCGGCGACTACGCCGTCTCAGAGCGCACCATGCTCGAGGCGATCCACACGCGCCTGGGAAGCGAGATAGGGAGAAACGTGTTCTTCAATGACGCGGTCATCTCCAAGGGAGCATTTTCCAGGCCCATCAAGCTCCGCCTGGAAATTGACGGCCAGTACCTCAACAGCTACTCCGGCGACGGCATCATCGTCGCCACGGCGACGGGCTCCACCGCCTACTCGCTCTCGGCGGGCGGCCCCATCATCTTTCCCAGCATCCCGGACGTCTACATCATCAACCCGGTCTGCCCGCACATGATGGGCATCCGTCCCATGATAGTGCCCACGAGCTCCGTGCTCTCGGCGCGCATCATCTCCGATTTCGAGTTCCTGCTCCTCACCATCGACGGCCAGGAGGCCATCCGCATCGAGGGCGACGACCAGGTCGTTTTCCGCAAATCAGAGAAAATGGTGCAGGTGGTGAACCACCCCCGCCACAACTACTACGAGATACTCAGGGAAAAGCTCGGCTGGGGCCGGAACCTGGAGAAGTAGGACAGCATGCTCCTGGAAATGCGCATAAAAAACTTCGTCCTGATCGAGGAGCTGTCGCTGAAGTTCGACCGCGGGCTGAACGTGCTCACCGGCGAGACCGGCGCGGGGAAATCGATCCTCATAGACGCGCTCTCCGGCATCCTGGGCGAGAAGATGACCACGGACATGATACGCACCGGCTTCGAGAAGTCGGCCCTGGAGGGGGTGTTCGATATCACCGGCCTCCAGCAGGTGCGCTCCATCCTGGAGGAGTCCGGCATCGACTGCGACGACAACACGCTCGTGCTGAAGCGCGAGCTTTTCTCCAGCGGCAAGGGCCGCTGCTTCGCCAACGCCACGCCCATCCCCATCGGCAAGCTCAAGGAGATCTCCGACTACCTGGTGGACATCCACGGCCAGAACGAGCACCAGAACATCGCCCGCATCGCCAAGCACCGGGAGATCCTCGACGGCTTCGCGGTCCATCCCGCACTCCTGGTGCGGATCCAGGCGCTCTACCAGAAGCTCTTCGAGCTGAAGGAGGCCCTCGGTTCACAGGAGATCGACGAGCGGGAAAAGGCGAGGCGGATGGAGTACCTCTCCTTCGCGATACGGGAGATAGACGCGGCGAAGCTCTCCCCGCAGGAAGAGGAGGAACTGAAGAACGAGTCCCAGATCCTCTCCAACGCCGAGAAGATCTTCACCGACATCAACACCGCCTCGGAGCTCCTGAAGGGCGACCGCGGCATCCTGCCGGGACTCAAGCGCGCCGAGCAGTGCCTCTCCGCCGTCTCGCGCTACGACTCCAACGTCTCCGACACGCTGGACGGCATCCGCAACTCGCTCTATTCCCTGGAGGACGCCGCGCAGTTCCTCCGCGACTACGAGCGCAGCATCAACTACTCGCCGCAGCGCGTGAACGACGTGGAGGAGCGCCTCTCGCTCATCGCGAACCTCAGGAAAAAATACGGAGCCACCGTCGCGGAAGTGCTCGACTTCGCCGAGAAGTCCCGCCGCGAGCTCGAGGCCATATCGACCAGCGAGGAGCGCGTGGGCGCGCTCAAGGCCGAGTACCAGAAGGCGGTCCGCGAGGCGAAGACGGTGGCGCTGGAGCTTTCGGAATCGCGGAAAAAGGCGGCGAAGGCGCTTGAGGGAAAGGTCATGGCCGAGCTCGGAGACCTGGCGATGGGCGGCACCTCCTTCCGCGTCTCCATCACCCGCGAGACGAGCCCCGACGGCGAGATCGAGGCCGGCAGCGACAAGTACGTCCTCTATCCCCACGGCATCGACCGCGTGGAGTTCCTTATCGCCGCGAACGCGGGCGAGGACCTGAAGCAGCTCCGCCGCGTCGCCTCCGGCGGCGAGATGTCCCGCATCATGCTGGCGCTGAAAAACGTGCTCCTTTCGTCGGACATAGTGGAGAGCCTCATTTTCGACGAGGTGGATGCGGGCATCGGCGGAAAGACCGCCGACACGGTGGGGCGCAAGCTCAAGGCGCTCTCGAAGAACCGGCAGGTGCTGGTCATCACCCACCTTCCCCAGATAGCCGCGATGTCGGACATCCATTTCACGGTGCAGAAGAGCTCGTCCGGCAACAGGACCGTCACCTCGGTGAAGAGGCTCAACAGGAGCGAGAAGATCCGCGAGGTGGCGCGGATGCTCTCCGGGGAAAAGGTCACCGATATCACCCTCCGGCACGCGGAGGAGATGGTCGCCACCTCGGAGCGATAGCCCATGGCGCACCCCCGCGGCGAAATCAATATCTCCCACGCCCTCGCCGGCATCATCGCGGAGATATCCGCGCGCGTCGGTTCCTTCAGCCACATAGATCCCGGGCAAATCCAGGTCTGCATATCGTCGAACCGGAGCAACGGGCGGGGCGCCATCTTCGGCAAGCTCGTCCCGCTGCGTTTCAAGGGCGGCGAGGAACTGCTCCATTACCGCGGGAAGTGCTATGCCATGCCGCGCGTGATCCGGAACGGAAACCGCATCCTGTACCTGATATACTTCTATTCACCGAGATTCATCGACCTGCCGCCGCGCGAGAAGCTGCGCGTCATCTTCCACGAGCTGTACCACATCAGCCCGGACTTCAACGGCGACATCAGGCGGTTCGGGAGGTCCGGCTCCGCCCACGGAAACTCGAAAAAGCGCTACGACCTGCGCTTCGAGATAGAGATGCGGGAGTTCACGGAACTCCTCGCGGAGACGGACCACTGGCGCTTCCTTTCCATGGACAGCCGGGAGCTTTTTTCCAGCTACGGCAGGGTGCTTTCCCACAGGATGAAAACCCCCAGGCCCGCCGTCATAGCCTGACGCGGAGCGCCGACGCCATGGACCGTTATTCAAAACAGAACCTCGCGGCGTACCGGAAGAAACATCCGGAAAAGTTCATCACACCCGGCGACGCCTTCGACCACATCCGCAGGGGAAGCTCGCTTTTCGCCGGCACCGCCTGCGCCCTGCCCCAGCACCTGGTGAGGTCGCTCGCGGAACACGCCGACACCTCGCCCCACGGCCTCCTGGGAACCGACGTGGTCCAGATGTGGACCCTCGGAGTGGCGCCCTTCGCCGACGAATACTACGAGCGCAATTTCCGCAACAACTCCTTCTTCATCGGCGACAGTTCGCGGGAGGCCGTGAACGGCGGCCACGCGGACTATACGCCGATCTTCCTCTCGGAAGTGCCGGCGCTGTTCAGCGGCGGGACCGTCCCCGTGGACGTGGCCCTCGTCCAGACTTCGCTGCCCGATTCCAGGGGGAACGTGAGCCTGGGGATAAGCGTGGACATCGTGAAGGCCGCGGCGGAAAACGCGAGGATGATAATCGCGCAGGTGAACGGGCGCATGCCCGCGGTGCGCGGTGACTCCTTCATACGCCTGGACGATATCGATTACATCATCCCCCGGGACGAGGCGCTCCTGGAGTATTCCCCCCGGGTGCCCGACGATATATCGCGCAGCGTGGGGCGCCACGTGGCGAAGCTCGTGTCGGATGGCGACACCATCCAGGTGGGATACGGGAGCATGCCCAACGCGATACTCTCCTGCCTGTCGGAGAAGAACGATCTCGGCGTCCACACGGAACTCCTGACCGACGGGATCATCGCCCTGGTGAAAAAGGGAGTCGTCACGAACAGGAAGAAAAGCTTCGACCGGAACGCGACCGTGGCCACGTTCTGCATGGGTACCGCGCGCACCTACAGGTACATCCACGACAACCCGGCGTTCCGCTTCATGCCGGTCGACTACACCAACAGCGTCCGACGCATCATGTCCCACCGGAACATGACGGCCATCAACTCCGCCCTGCAGATCGACCTCACCGGGCAGGCCACTTCCGAGTCCATAGGGAGCCTGTTCTACAGCGGCATCGGCGGGCAGGCCGATTTCATGCGCGGCGCGATACTGGCCCCCGGCGGCAGGTCGGTACTGGCGATGCGCTCCACGTCCAACGACGGGAAGCGCTCCCGGGTGGTGCCGCGGCTGGATTCCGGCGCCGGGGTGACCCTGAACAGGGGCGACGTGCACTACGTGGTCACGGAGCACGGTATCGCCCACCTCCACGGGAAAAACATACGGGAGCGCGCGCTCTCCCTCATCGCCATCGCCCATCCGGAGTTCAGGCCCTGGCTCATGGAGGAGGCGAAGAAGGCGGGCTACGTCCCCGCGGATTTTCCCTATGTCGCGGGACGCGCCGGCGAGTACCCGGGGCACCTGCTCCGTCGCGCCGAGGCCCGCGGCGGGCTCCACCTGCTGCTCCGCCCCGTGAAGCTCACCGACGAAGTCCTCCTGAAAGACTTCTTCTACTCACTCTCCGACGCGAGCAACTATCACCGGTTCTTCTCGGGCCAGCAGTACGTGTCGCGTAACTTCCTGAAGAACTTCATCATCAACGATTACGCGCGCCAGCTGGTCCTCCTCGCCGTCATCGAGGCGGAGGACCGGGAGACAGTCGCGGGAATGGGGCAGTACATCGTGGACGATATCACCCACCGGGCGGACGTGGCCTTCGCCGTGCGCGACGAATACCAGGGAAGGGGGATAGGAAGGATACTTCTCCAGTCCCTCACGGGAATCGCGAAGAAGGAGGGGATAATCGGATTCACCGCCGATGTCCTGCCGGACAACCGGCCCATGCTGAAGCTGTTCGCGTCGATGAGGTTCATCACGAAAAAGAGGCTGGCGGACGGGATCTACAGCCTGGTGATGGACTTCAGGAACATCCGTCAGAAGGTGTAGTCCCCGCCGGGCGCGCCGTCGCGGTTCTTTTCCACCCGGATGCCCGTGATGGTCCCCCAGAAACGGACGCCGAAGCTGTTCTCCCGGAGCACCCTGATGTAGTTCTGCACCGCGGCCTCGTCATCCGTGTCCAGTACCACCCGCACGGTTCCGTCCATCAGGTTCGTCGCCGAGCCCCGCAGGCCGAGGCGCTTCGCGTTCTGGCTGCAGTAGTGCCTGCAGAAGACGCCTTGCACCCTCCCGGACAATATCAGTTCAGTCATGAATGGCACCGCCTGGATATGAGTATCAGTTGGAGAACGCGTACCCGGCCGTGAGTATGAACGAATGCGTCACGATATCGCCGCTTGAGCTCCCTTCCATGTAGCGTGCGCCGGTCTGCGTGTTCGTCAGGTCGTACGCGTCGGAAAACTTCACCGGGTTCTTCATCCACTCGTAGCCCAGGGCGAGGAAAAAGCCGCCGCTGAAATAGATAGTGCAATTCAGTTCGGCGCCGTAGACAAACCCGGTCCCTTCACGTATCATGTCGCCGGAATAGCCGCTGAGTATCCGCCCCGCGACGGGAGTGGCGTGGAAACGGTAGATCGCGTAGCCAGCCATGGGAGTGAGGGTGAAGTCCCACCTGAGCCTGTTGGTCGCGTGCAGCGACACCCCCAGTATGAACGCGTAGTCGCTGTACAGCGTCTCCCTCCAGTTCTCGTAATCCGGTCCGAAGGTGGAGCGCTGCACCACGTAGGACCTCCTGATCTTCGCCTTCAGCCCCAGGTGATCCAGTGGCATGTACTCGAAGCTGGCGCCGAAGCTGATGGGGAGGTGCGCCACCTCCATGAGTTTCGTGGTCTCGTTCTCGAACGTGTACGTGGAGTGGTCGACGAATGATTCCTCGCCATCAATGACGCTTCCACCGGCGATACCGGCTGTGAAGTAGCCCCCAAGGAGCATCTGGCCCTGGTGTGCTCCCGCCGGCGGAAGCTCGAGCTCTTCGAAATCGATCGCGTAAATATGCGGGGAAAAGAGGATGATAAGAGAGGCTGTGATGGAGAATAATCCGCGCATGGTCACCCGGGGCGCCGCCCCTCCCGGCCATGCCGGGCGGGACGGTCCGCGTTTCCTTTACAGGCGTTTCTTCCTTTCTATTTCGTCCAGCGCCTCGACTATCCTGCTCGCTATCTGGCGCGCGATCTCGTCGTACCGGGAACTCTGGCAGAGGGCGTCCTTCCTGTCGTACAATAGGCTCAGGCTGCAGCAGAACTTCATCCGGAACCACCAGGTCCACGCGGTGCCGGGCTCCTTCCGCACGGTGATCAGCAGTGAACCGGTTTCCACGCTAACGACTTTCAGCATGAACGTGTCGACGAGGTTTTTCCCCTCCTGGTCCCTCTGGCCGATATCCAGGGCGGTGCCCCTTCCCAGGACCATCACGTCCGCGCCCAGGAGCTTGCCCACGCGGGCGGACTTGTCGGAATCGAGCAGGCCCGTCATCGAGAGTCTCTGTTCCTTGAGAATCTTCTCCAGTTCCTGCCGCTCCACCACGTCCACCCTTCCCGTCTTGAACAGGTAGTGGGTGATCGAATCGGAGAACTCGTCCCCCCAGTGCGCCGACTTTATTTCGAAGGGGAAGACGACGATCTTGTTCAGCTTTTTCGTGACATCGACCTTCTTGTTGATAGCGACATCTATCGTTGAACAGCCGAACATGACCGGAACGAGGAGCCACGCACATCCGTACAGAAACTTCTTCATACTGCCCTCCAGCAGACTCGAAATGATTGCACACGCGCCCATATCACTACCAGGATTCACGCATTCGCCATGAACCCGGAACCTGCGGCGTCTCAAGGCAGTAAAAATACGAAAATGGCCCGATAATGTCAATATAAATATGCTGCCGCGCCCAGGCATTCTGAAACCGTCCTATTGCGTTATACCGCGTATTTTTCACGGAATGAGAAATCAATTCTTCCCCTGGAATAAATTGTTATTGATTATTCAAAAACCCTGTGCGAGCATTGCAGACGGCAAAGGTAAATACTACCCCGGTATGCACGAACGATGTCCCTTACAACCATAGGTCTGCTGACCGACAACAAGGAGCTTTCCGTAGAATTCCAGGACAACGTGGAAAAACATGAAATCCGGAATTTCCGCTCCTTCGACTCAATCAGGCCCGACGAAATCACCCTCCTGGCGGTAGACGCGTCCAACCTCGAAACGGGCGACAGCCTGCAGTTCTACCTTTCGAAAATCAGGAAAAAACTCCAGGGTATTCCCGTCCTGCTCATCCTCAGGGTCAACCACCTGGAGAAGTTCAGCGTCGACTGGTTTTTCGACGAGTTCATCGTCTACCCCTTCAGGAAGGGCGAGGTCATGACCCGCCTCCGGATACTCATGTGGGAACACAACTCGGTACAGGACGAGAACATCATCACCGCCGGCAGCTTGAGGATCAACGTCAAGGAATACACGGTGTACATGAACAACATCAAGCTAGATTTCACCTACAAGGAGTTCGAGCTTCTCAGGTTCCTCGTGGAGAACAAGGGCGAGGTCTTTTCCCGCAAGGATCTTCTCAATAAGATCTGGGGCGTCGAGTACATCGGCGGTACGCGGACCGTGGACGTGCACATCAGGAGGCTCCGCAGCAAGCTGGGCGAGGAGTTCAACACGATAATCGAAACCGTTCGGAACGTGGGATACCGCTGCCGCGCCTGATGCCCTGAAAAAGTCTTGATATTTTGCGGGCATTGTAAATATTCTGCTCTCCGTTTGCCGGGAAAATCGCATGCCGGTGATAATCCCGGCCAGCACGATACGCACACCGCCGCGTCATCGTGAACACATGACCGCGCCGCCACGCTCCCGGGAGGAGCCGGCGCCAAACCAACGAGGCCACCATGAACAAGAAGAAGAAGCTGGAAAAGATACTGGAAAGCGCCCTGTCCGACGACCTTGCCGAATACGTCCTGCTGCTGAAAAAGCTCAAGAAGCGCCTGCCGTTCTTCAGCGCCACAAAAAGACTGGCCGCGGCCCTCCTGAAGGAACAGCTGGGCGACATTTCGAATCTCGATTTCGAAGTGAACGACCTCATGCGCGTGGCGGCCCCGGGGAGCGTGGTCTTCGAGGACATCAAGGACGGGAAGGCGCGCCTTTTCATCAACATCGGGAAAAGTCACAACATCTCGCCGGGCGACCTCATCAGGGAGATAGTGAAGCACTCCGGCATCGACGGGAAGTCCGTGGGCAAGATCGACATCCATTCGACCTATTCGTTCATCGAGATACCGGAGCAGTTCGCCGAGCTGGTGCTGGTGTCCCTCGACAAAACAAAGATCCGCGGCGTATCCATCGTCGTGGAACCCGCCAAGAAGCGCAAGAAAGCCGAATAATCCGGCCCAGCATGGCACCCGGTGAACAATGCCCCCTGTGCCTCTCGCCGGAAGGCAGCGTAGTGTGCTCCGGGAGGCTCACCCTGCTCCGCTGCGCGCGATGCGGCGCCGTTCACAACGCCTCCCACAGGGCCCTTCCCTACGATTCCGCCTACTTCAACGAGGAATACCGCGCCCAGTACGGTAAGACCTACGTGGAGGATTTCGACACCATCTACAGGCTCTCCCGGGGGCGCCTTGATCTGATCCTGAACATGCTCCGGGAGCACGGCTCCGCGCCGGACAGCCTGCTGGACCTCGGTTCCGCCTACGGTTTTTTTCTCAAGGCCGCCGCGGACGCGGGTTTCCGTGACGTCACGGGGCTCGAGATTTCGGACCACGCCGCCGGATACTGCCAGGACACATTCCAGATACCCGTCATCACCTCGGGCTTTGATGACGCGGCTCTCGTCCCGGGCTTCCGGGTGATTACCGCCTGGTATTTCCTGGAACATGTTCCGGATACACGTTCGGCGCTGGAGAGGATCACCTCACTGCTGGAGCCGGGGGGAATTTTCGCGTTTTCCATGCCCTCGCTCTTCGGTCCCCAGTTTTTGCTCCACCGGGAGGAGTGGTGCGCCACCCACCCGGTGGACCACAGGGTTGATATATCGCCCCGGATAATACAAAGGGCGCTGAAGGCAATGGGGTACCGCCGGGTGGTCACCCGCCCCGGAGGGATACATCCCAGCCGGTTTTTTCCGCCGCTACTCGCGGGTCTGGGGGCGGCCAGGGCCCTCTATTCGGGGATATCGAAAATAGTGTCATTTTCTGACACCATGGAAGTCTACGCGGTAAAGGACAAAAAAATTTAAAAATCCAAAAAATATTTACAACATCCGGCGAATTGTTGTTATTATTATCAGCAAGTATCCATGATCATCATTTTACACCCACGAGGGGGGAGGTATTCGGGCTACACCGGTGAACCGACATCATCCAGCACCAGTATCATTTTTCAGATCGTTTTTTTATCGAACCCATTGCTTAATTCGCTTTTGTAATTGACCGCTTTCATACCCCGCACTGTCTGGTGCAGTCGGGGACGGGAAGTATGGGTTACCGAAAGGCGAATACTCTAATGAACTGAAATCCGGAGCATGTATGGACACCGAGCAATTAATCGACGTATGTTACCTGACGATGAAGGTCACCAACAAGGGTAAATCGATCTTCGCGAACAGGCATTTCGACGCGCATTCATTCATCATCGAGTTCAGGGGAAAGACCTACACCATGGAGGAGTACAAGAGGAAGCTGGTGCCGGGGAACAACCACTTTCTGCAGATAAGCGAAAACCTGTTCCTGGGGCCCACGCGGACGCCCGACAACTACATCAACCATTCCTGCAATCCTAACACTGGGATCAGGATAATGGGTGACTCCGTCCTGCTGTTCGCCATTAAGACCATCCACAAGGGGGAGGAGATAACCTTCGACTACTCGACCACCATGGCCGAGGACTACTGGGAAATGGACTGCCGCTGCGGCGCCAAGAACTGCCGCGGCAAGATACGCGACTTCAAGTACCTGCCCCGGGACCTCCAGGAGAGGTACATCAATCTGGGGATTGTGCCCGACTTCGTGCTCCGGCACAGCGGCAGGAACCTGCAGCTGGCCATGTAACCCGGGGCCTCCGGAACATCCGCTCCCGTCAGATGCTGAAGACGTCGGTGACGCTCTTCAGCATCTTTGTTTTCTCCCTGATGAGCGCCAGGAAACCGGCCACCCGCTACGAGGACTGCGCTGTTTCCCGGATCGATTCGTTCCCCCTGGAGACGGCCCTCAATATTCCGGTGCCGGTAGACTTCTGCTCCCCGATGGCGCCCTCCAAATTAATTGTCTTGAAAGTTGATCCGATTGATGGGAGTATTCTCACACCAGTGCCTTTTAATGCACCACGGAGGATTTTCAACCAGAAGGGAAAAACCATGAATGTAAAAACCATACGGGACACCATTGACAGGCAGCGGGACTACTTCAACAGCGGGGCCACGAGGGACGTTTCATTCAGGAAAAAACAACTGGTGCTGCTGGAGAAGGCGATACGGTCCCGGGAGGAAGAGATCATGTCCGCCCTGGAGCAGGACATGAGAAAGCCGCGGTTCGAGGCGTATGCCGCGGAGATAGGCATACTCTATCCCGAGCTGCGCGAGGCGGCCCGGAAGGTCCGCTCCTGGTCAAAACCGGAAAAAGTGTCCACGCCCATCATCCATTTCCCCTCGACGAGCACAGTGTACCGCGAGCCCTATGGCGTATCCCTCATCATCGGCCCCTGGAACTATCCGTTCCTCCTCACCCTGGCCCCGCTGGTGGGCGCCATCGCCGGGGGGAACTGCGCGATACTCAAGCCCTCGGAACTCGCGCCGGCCACCTCCGCGGTCATCGCCTCGCTCATAGGAAAGCACTTCGACCCGCGGTACGTCGCCGTCGTCGAGGGCGGTGTCCCGGAAACGCAGGCCCTGCTCGCGCAGAAATTCGACTACATCTTCTTCACCGGCGGCACCGCCGTGGGCAGGATCATCATGGACGCGGCCGCGAAGCACCTCACGCCGGTAACCCTGGAGCTCGGGGGGAAAAGCCCGGTTGTCCTCCACAGCGACGCCAGGCTCGACCACGCGGTGAAGCGCATCGCCTGGGGCAAGTTCTTCAACGCCGGCCAGACCTGCCTCGCGACGGACTATCTCCTCGTGCAGAGCGGCATAAAGGAAAGGGCGATACGCATGTTGAAGGAGGCGATCGTTTCCTTCTATGGAACGGACCCGAAGAAGAGCCCGGACTACGCGCGCATCATCAACGCGCGCCACTTCGCCCGGGTATCGGCCCTGATGAAGAGCGGGACGATAGTGCACGGCGGAGAGACCGATGCCAGGGAACACTATATCGCCCCCACCGTCATGGACAAGGTGTCCATGCAGGACCCGGTGATGCGGGAGGAGATCTTCGGGCCGCTACTCCCCGTGAGGACCTACGACGATCTCTCCGAGGCGATCGCCATCATCAACGGCATGCCGCGCCCCCTGGCGCTGTACGTTTTCTCCGAGAGCCGCGCCACGTGGGAGCGGGTCCTGGAACAGACGTCCTCCGGCGGCGGCTGCATCAACGACACCATCTCTCACGTGGGCAGCACCACGCTTCCCTTCGGCGGGATAGGCGACAGCGGGATGGGGAGCTACCACGGCAGGACGAGCTTCGACACCTTCACCCACCGGAGGAGCATTCTAAGGAGGTTGAACATCGTGGACATGCCGCTGCGGTATCCCCCTTACGGGAAACGGCTTTCGCTTATACAGAAGCTTTTCAAGATTACGGGGTGAGCGTTACGATTATCCGCGGCGGGCTTTTTCGATGAGCTCGATGAGGGACGATATCTTCTGTTTCGGCGGCTGGAGTATCCGGGCGATTTCATCCTCGCCGTAATGGGCCTTGAGATACTCGTCCACGGGGAACCTTTCAAACCAGCAGTCAAGTACACGGTGACAGGGAATCCCGTCTTTCATGGAGCGGCAGTAGCTGAAGGGCACGTAATGCCCCAGGGTTCTGCAGTAGCCTTCTTCTTTATCGTATTTTTCCATGATGAACACCGCAAGCGCGTCCACGGCATGCCGGGACGCGCCTGCGTGAGTTTTTTTACCACTTGCCGGTCCTGTTGATGGCCGGCTTCGGGAGCCCCTTGAGCTCCGCCAGGGCGGCGTCTACTTCGTCCTGGTGCATCTCGTGGTCAGCGAGTTTGCCCTGAAAATAGGAATCGTAGCCGTTGAGGTCGAGGAGTCCGTGCCCGCTCAGGTTGAAGATGATCACCTTCTCCTTGCCCTCCTCCTTCGCCTGCTTCGCCTTGCGGATGGTGGCCGCGACGGCGTGGCTCGTTTCGGGGGCGATGATGATGCCCTCCGTCCGCGCGAAAGTCACCGCCGCCTGGAAACACTCCAGCTGCGGTATGGCCATCGGCGTGTGGAGCCCTTCCACAACCGCCTGGGACACAAGCGGCGCCATGCCGTGGTACCGCAGGCCCCCGGCGTGAATCGCCTCGGGCACGAAGCTGTGCCCCAGCGAGTGCATGGGAAGCAGCGGCGTCATCTTCGCCACGTCGCCGTGATCGTAGATGAAGGGCGCCTTGGTCAGCGTGGGGCACGAGGCCGGCTCCACGGGAATGATCTCGATGTTCGCGCCGTTGATCTTGTCGGCGGTGAAGGGGAACGAGAGGCCCGCGAAGTTGCTGCCGCCGCCGGCGCACGCGATGACCACGTCCACCTTCTTCTCGCCTATCTTGGCAAGCTGCTTCTTCGCTTCCAGGCCGATGATTGTCTGGTGGAGCATCACGTGGTTGAGCACGCTCCCCAGCGCGTAGCGCGTCTGCCCGGTGGTATCCGTCACCGCCGCCTCGACCGCCTCGCTGATGGCGATGCCCAGGCTGCCCGGCGTGTCCGGATGCTGCTTGAGGACTTCACGCCCGGCGTTGGTCACGGTGCTGGGGCTGGGGATGCATGTTCCGCCCCACGCCTGCATCATCATTTTCCGGTAAGGCTTCTGCTCGAAGCTGATCCGCACCATGAACACCTTGCACTCCAGTCCCATGAGCGCGCAGGCGAACGACAGGGCGCTTCCCCACTGCCCGGCGCCGGTTTCCGTGGTGAGCTTCTTTATGCCGAATTCCTTGTTGTACCAGGCCTGCGGTACCGCCGTGTTGGGCTTGTGGCTCCCTGCTGGCGACACGGATTCATTCTTGTAGTAAATTCTCGCGGGCGTGCCGAGAAACTTTTCCAGCGCGAAGGCCCGGTGCAGCGGCGACGGGCGCCAGCGGTAGAGAATCTCCAGAACTCCCTGGGGTATGTCTATCCAGCGCTCCTGGCTCACTTCCTGCTCTATCAGGTTCATGGGGAAGACCGGGGCCAGCATGTCGGGCGATACGGGTTTGCCGTCGGGACCCAGGGGCGGCTGCATGGGACTGGGAAGGTCGGCGGCGAGATTGTACCACTGTTTGGGCATTTCGTCTTCGGTCAGGATTACTCGGGTTTGCATGGCTGTCTCCTAATTGAATATTGGTGCTGCTCTGTAATTTCGATAGCGTACCGTACCATAACCGTCGGGCAAGGGACGCGCGATAATGTATCACACCGGGGTTTTCCCGGCCGCGGCATTGTGCCGGTCGATGAATTCCCGAAACGCCGAGGGATTTTTTTTCAGCTCCCGGGAGCCCCGCGTAATCTTGCAGAGACTGACCCCCAGCTTTTCCGCGATTTTCCTCTGGCTCATCCCCTCGTTCAGGAGCTTCACCAGTTCCCAGCGCCTTTCAATCTCGTTGATCTCGCTTTTCGTGAGGACGCTCTTGAAAAAGCGCTCGATGAGCTTGTCATCGTCGATCCCGGCAAGGACGGCGGCTATCTCCTTCAGCTGGCTCATGGATACCTGGTCCCGGAACACGTGTTATGCGACATATCGCGGACACCGCGGAACGAAACGGACAATCGTTTCTATTAATAGAAACATAATTGAACTGCGGGGAAAACTGTCAATAAAAAAAATGGGGGTGATAGTACCCGGCCACACGGGCCGTCAGTGCGGTCTTCAACCGCCTCCCGACTGCGCGCACGACGACCCCTGCGCGCCCGCGGAGAACCCGGAAAAAAGTTTTGTCACCGCTGCGGAACCGCACTTCTCGCAGTTGCCGGCGTGAAAGTCGCCGAGCTTTCTCAACTCTGAAAAGACATGGCCGCAATCCTTGCATTTGAATTCGTAGACCGGCATAGGCACTCTCCTTTCGTGTACATCCCGGGAATGCGCGATAAATTCTCACAATTACCCTGAAACCACGGGATAATCCATAACGATTGATCAGAAAAATTTAAGTTCTTTATGGAATACTAATATATCAACCACCCCTGATAGTATCAACAAAAATCACTTGATATTATGGTATACAGAGTGGTAATTTTGTCGGCAGACAGATACGGGCGCGGCGGGATTCCGTATCACCCATGCCGTTTCCCTGAAGCGCGGGGGCCAATGGCCGAACTTTTATCATACACAGAGAGCGAGATACGGGCATTCCTTAAAAAGCTCCGTTTCCCCCAGCCTATCGAAAACGCCTTCATCGAATACTACCATGAAAAGACCGTGGTGTTCGTACGCTACGGCATCCTTTTCGGCACGCTGCTGTACATGGTTCACGTGTTCACCGACATCAACGCCTATCCGAACCTCGTCCGCCAGATGATTGCGATCCGCCTGGGCATTGGCGCCTTGGGGATATTTTTCTTCATTCTGACATTCTTCGATGCCTTCAAGCGCTACATCCAGGCGGTGTCCCTCGTCACGCTGATCATGGCGTCCATGGGGCTGGTCATCATCACCGTGATCGGAGGTGGGATATTCGCGCACCTGTACCACTCAGGAATTATGCTCTGCCTGGTGGCGCTCTTCGCCTTTCTTCGATTGCGCTTCATCCACGTGATCACCGGCGGGATGTCGGTCATCACCGCCTACGTGCTGATGCACATCTTCATCGCCCGCACCGACACCGCCATACTGACGCACAACGCGTCGAACATGCTCGGCATTATCGCGATCGGCGTGTTCATCTCGTATTTCCACGAGTACTACATCCGGCAGGGGTACATCCAGGCCCTGCAGCTGGAGGCGAGCGGGCGGAAGCTCGAGTCGCGGAACAGGATCATCGAGCGCGACCTGGAGCACGCCCGGAGCATCCAGCAGAAATACATGCCGGTGACCAGGCCCACCGACTACATTTTCTCGCTCTATCGCCCGATGGACATGGTGGGCGGGGACTATTTCCACTTCATCCCGCTCGAAGGCGGTGACAGGACCGGCATCTTCATCAGCGACGTGTCGGGGCACGGCATGCCGGCGGCGATGATAACCTCCATGCTGAGGATTTCCATCTCCAGGTCGGGCAGCCTCAAAGAGGACCCGCAGGGGCTTCTCAATTTCCTGAACGGCATGCTCTACGGAGAGATCGGCAACAACTTCATCACCTGCATTTACGGGATACTCGACCGCGTGTCGCGCACCTTCACCTTCGCGAACGCCGGCCACTGCAGCCCCATCATCATGGGGCCGGACGGCGTCCACGCCGTGAACATGGACAGCAGGGTGCCGCTGGCGGTGTTCGGGAACGACTACCTCGCGTCACGGAAGAGCGCCTATCTCAACCAGACCGAGCGGATACCCGAAGGCGGAAGGCTGCTGCTCTGCACCGACGGCCTGCTCGAGACGACCAGGCCCGGCCAGCGGGAGCCGATGTTCGAATACAACGGCCTCCACGCCGCGCTCCGCGACCTTGCGCCCCGCAGCGCCGAGGAAATCGTGCGCGGGATATACGGCCACCTGGTCGAGTTCCGCGGCAGTGAAACCTTCGAGGACGACATCTGCATTATCTGCGCGGAGCTCTGATCGCGCCGCGGACCGTATCCGGCCAATTATGGAACGCTCTGATTATGGCGAGATTTCCTTCAGCCCGCATGGTATCTATTATCCGACCGGACGGTGTTTCATTGAAACAGCCTTGCATGCACCGTCTGAGTGTATCCCGAGCGCAGCCTAGGGGCGGGAGACAATTGCTGACTGGAGGAACAAATGGTACAAGTGGATGTCGTGTGGGCCTACGCGTTCGGCGCAACCTTCGCCGCCACCGCGGCGCGCCAGCTCGAGAAAGAAGAAAAGCCGTTCGTCAACAAGTGGTATGTCTTCATACTGCTCTTCCTGGGAGTGTTTTTCGCGCCTTCGGGGCTCTATCTCCTGTGGCAGCACCCGCAATGGGAAACCATGCAGGTGGCCACGAGCAAGGATTCCATACCCGCCTGGCTGGTCGTCATCTTCGCCGTGACCAACATCACCCAGGGAATACTGGGATACTGGACGACGCTGAAACTTATCAAAAAGAAAAACTACTTCGGGGCCCACGCGAACTGGATGGTCGCGTGGATCATCTTCTGGTTCATCCTCGTCTGCGGGTGGGACACCACCGGATACCAGCGCTTTCTCTACGACATGTCCGAGCACGGCGGCGCGCTCTGGGAGCCCGGCAGGCACATGGGCATCATGTTCTTCACCAGCAATGTCTGGATCACGCTCGTGGTGATGGCGGCGTTCTTTGCGCCGATGCTCCTCTACGGATACGTGAACTTCGTCCGAGAGGGAGCGAAGCTCGACAGGTCGATATCCGCGAACGAGATCCCTTCCCCGGTGAAAATTCTCACCGTCGCGTTCGGAGCGCAGTGGGTGCTCTGCCTGGGCCTCGCGATAGTGGCTGCGCTCGCGGTGATGGGCTTCCGCGATCTCACGGGGAGCGTGTTGCTGGGCTATCTTATCGGCCTGCCCATGGTCTCTATCGTTTACTACTTCCTACTCTTCAGGGGGAAGGGCGTGATGTACCGGATTGCAAAACAGCTTTTTATAAAAGAGCCTACAGCATAATAAAAGCGGAGGAGGGGGATGATATATCCCCCTCCTCTACCAAACTTTCCGCCAGGATCGTCGCGCTGATCAGGCCCCGGCCTTCCTCCGCGCGAAGACCGCAGCCCCGAGCGCCCCGATGATCTGCGGGTCCACTGAGAGCGGCGCGATCTCCACCTTCAGCACCTTCTCCAGTTCCTTTACCAGGCCGCGGTTCTTCGCGCAGCCGCCGGTGATGGTGACCTTCGGGTTCACGCCCACGCGCTTCAGGAGCGTGAAGCACCGCTTCGCCACCGCGCTCTGTATCCCGGCTGCGATGTCGGCGGGCGGATTCTTCTGCGCCAGAAGGCTGATCACTTCCGTCTCGGCAAAGACGCTGCACTGCGCCGTCACGGGGATGGCGCGTTTCGCCTTCAGCGATATCTCGGAAAATTCCGTGAGGTCCATCCGGAAGATGCGGCTCATCGCCTCGAAGAAGCGCCCGGTGCCCGCCGCGCACTTATCGTTCATGGCGAACTCCTTCACGGTGCCGTCGCCGTTGATGGAAATGCCTTTCACGTCCTGCCCGCCGATATCGACGATGGTCTTGATGGAAGTGTCGCACCAGCTCGTGCCCATGGCGTGGCAGCTTATCTCCGACACGTTCTCGTTCGCGAACGGGATCTCGCTGCGCCCGTAGCCGGTGCCCACCAGGTAGGCGAGGTCCCTGTGGCTCTTCAGCTCCGGCACGGCCTTGAACGCCTCGGCCAGGGCGATGTTTGCCGTCTCCTCCGGATCGACCTCGCGCGGCACGATGGACGACGCCACGATGCCGTTCCCCCCGATGATCACCGCCTTCCCCGTCGTCGAACCGATATCGCATCCCGCGTAGAATTTCTGTGTCATGAAAAATTTCTCCATTGCACAAATTCCCCTCCCCCTCGAGGGGGGAGGCCGGGTGGTGGTGATCAGGCAACCAGCTACTCATTGCAGAACCATCACCCTCCCCTGTCCCCTCCCCTTAAGGGAGGGGGATGTGGTATATTACTTTCTCCATGTCCTCTGTGTCTCGACGGCTGTTCACGCCCGTCTCTCCGCGTGCATCACGTTCTCCATGAAATGGTCCACCTGCGACATGATACCCTCCTTCGGCACGATGCGCGTGTCCGAGAGGTCGTAGTCGATGATCAGCACCGGCAGACCGATGTCGCGGCACTTCTCGCGCATGATGTTGTTCAGCGCCTGCGTGTTCTTGCAGCCGATGTGCCCCGCCATCCAGAGCATGTCGATGTCGAAGCGCTTGATGATGTGGAACATGTCGTCGAAGTAGTTCTCCATGGGCCCGCGCGTGTGCCGCGCCATGGGGCCGTTCATGATGTTCCGGCCTATCCCCCGCAGCATCGACTCCTCGCTGGAGGTGTCGATGAACGGCAGCCTGTTGAAGGTCATGCTGTCCATGATGCAGGTGACGCCGTAGGCGCGCTCAGCCCAGACGAAGAGGTCCAGGAAATGCAGCGTCGGCGGATTCCAGAGGAGCGTCCGGTACTTCTCGTTAGGATGCGCGGCGACTCCTTTATCGAGGTTGTCCTTCGCCAGCTCCACGAGCTTCCGGAACACCTCCGTGGAGGACTTCAGCCCGGAACAGACATTGAAGAACCAGAGGTGCCCCAGGTAGACCGCCTCCGCGGCCATCGGCGACGGGCGGCGCGCGATCATCTCCCAGAGCTCGAGCTCGTACTCCATCATGCGGTTGCGCTCCTCACAGATCTCCTTCAGCCGGTCCCAGTCGATGCGGCCGGGAGTGTGCTTTTCCAGCCAGTTTATCATCCTGCGAAGCTCGTTGGCGAAGTACGCCTCCGCCCGCTCGTCCTTGAAATTGAACGGGATGTCGAGCCGGAACGTGGGCGCGCCGGTCTTTTTTTCAACGTAGAGGTACGATGTCATCCCGCCGTCGCAGGGAAGGTTCGACGTGACGACGGCCTTCGCCGGCGGCAGCATGTCCTTCAGCGCCATGCCGATGACCGCCTTCGGGAGGCTGCAGACGTCGGGCGGCACACCCTCGTTCTCCGCGGTGTCGATAAACTCCTCCATGGCATTGGGCACCAGCATCGGCTGGAGTATCCCCAGCACCTCCGGCATCCAGGGCGAGAGGCCCATGGCGCGGAGGATCTCCGGCGGCACCATGTCCTCGTGGAGCACCAGGCGGTCCTGCCGGTAGTAGATTCCCCCGAGAAGGTCCGCGATCTCCTTCACGACGGCGTGTATGATCATCGACACCGCCTCGCGGTAGTTCCCGGTGCGCCCCTCGGTGAGCTTACTGATGAGCGTGTTCACCTTCAGGAAGTGCCACATCCACGGGTAGCGCCGGAGGTCCCGGATCATGTCATAGGGCCCGTTCTTCAGCCCCATCATCGCAATTGTTGCGAGGTTCATGATCTTGTATTTCGTGGTCACGGCGATGTCGGCGATACCGGGTCTTCCCATCACTCGCTCCTTCTTTCGTATTTCTTACCGCACCAGACCGCGGATTCCTTTCATCAGCCGGCCCGCGGCGCTCTTCTTCCCCTGCATGATGGCGCCGAACAAGTCCTCGTAGTCCCTGGGCGGGACCACCGCGGCGGCGCGCTTTTCCAGCCTGAGTGCGCCGCGCTTGCAGGTGGTCACGCAGAGCCCGCAGCCGATGCAGCGGACCTCCTCCAGCACCGCCTTTTTGTTCTCCATGCGCAGGGCGTCCATCTGGCAGCGGCGCGCGCACTTTCCGCAGCCGTTGCAGAGTTCTGCGTCCAGTTTTACCATGAAATTCGAGGCGATGAAATCGGACGGGCGCGGCATCGCGGCGAAAGTCTCCATGATGCCGCAGCAGCACTTGCAGCAGGCGCAGACGAAATCGGGATGCTGCATGTTGGAAGGCTGGAGCACCAGGCCGTCCTTCTCGCACTGCGCGAGTATCTCCATCGCCTTCTTCGCGGTAATTTTGCGGGCCCAGCCGTTCCGCACGCACTGCTCGAAGAAGTCGTTCAGGACCAGGCACACTTCCCGCTCGTCGGTCACCTTGCAGGGATCGCCCAGGTGGTCATGGCCTTTCTTGCAGATGCACTCCGCCACGGCGACCCGGTTCCCCGCCTTCGCCACGATGTCCCGTATC
This sequence comes from Spirochaetota bacterium, assembly GCA_017998375.1. Classification (GTDB taxonomy): domain Bacteria; phylum Spirochaetota; class UBA4802; order UBA4802; family JAGODF01; genus JAGODF01. The sequence continues at coordinate 3,729 of JAGODF010000011.1, read as the reverse complement.
TCGTCGTAGGTCGCCACGTCGAGCTCCGGGTTGACGCTCTTCTCCACAGGTATCACCCGCATCTGCGGCCGCGCGGTGGTCAGGTATTCCAGAGCGAAGCCGGAAAGGAAATACTCCCGAGTGTCCAGGTAGAGCGCCGGAGTGAGTTTTTTCCCCTGCATTTCGAACATCCCCACGACGAAGGGCGCCAGCGCGTACTGCCGGCGGCCGGCGCGGTCCCTGGTGAATATGGATCCCCGCCCGTCCATCCGTGACAGGTGCGCCTCGACATCCCCGGTGGAAAAGCCAATGGACGCGGCGCGCTCCGCGATTGTCCCCGCGTCCTCGAAATTCCAGGTCATGCACAGGGCCAGCCGCGCCTCGTCGGGACGGAACATCGCCGCGAGGAGCCTCTTCTCGACGCCGCCCGGCGTGGGCGGCATTCCCACCGGCATGGCGGCGAGGTGTTTCCGAAGCGCGCCGTAGGTTTTCCGGTACCGGAGCTGTATCAGCCACTTGCTCGAAAGCTTTTTAAGTCCTGTAAATTTCATAATCTAATCATCCTGATGCCAGGTTCCCTCACCCGCACTTCGCTATCGCTCGTGCACCCTCTCCCCGCCTTCGGCCGGGCGAGGGTTAATGCGGAAATTTATTATCAGTGAAACCCTCTCCCTCATCCACGCTTCAAACGGAAGAGGGTGTGCAGCGCGCGGGTGAGGGCCGGTCACTTCCCCATACTCTCGATGAACGCCTGCACGCGCGTGCGCAGCTGCCCCTCGCCGCTCTGGCGGTATTCGCGCTCCAGCCGGAGCACCGGCACGCCCGCCTCGCGGAGCGCCGTCACCATCGCGCTCGATTCCACTCCCCAGGTGTCGCAGAACTTGATCGACTGGATGATGACGCCGTCGACCGCGTACTCTTTCGCAATTTTCAGGATGTACTCCTTCCTGGACGCGAACTCCTCCATCATGCGGGGGCAGCGGCAGCCGTTGAGCACCTGCTTCGCCAGCGCGGTGACGGGATCGGTGCCGGTGTCGATAGGCTCCAGTCCCGGGAAGGAGCCGGTGCAGTACCTGTCGGCGACCACGAGCCCGCCCTGCGACTCGATGATCTGCGTGAAGCCGGGATCGTCGAGCGAGCAGCCCGCGAGCATGAAGCGCGCGCGGTGTCCGTTCGCCGAGGGCGCGGATTCGGCGTCCGCGCGGAAATCGCGGACCATCTCCATGACGCGGTCGGCGGGCGCGAGCTGCGCGGCGATTATCAGCCGGTGGAACGCTGTCCCGGTGAAAGGAGGACGCTCCATCCTGCGCAACTCGCCCACTTCACGCAGGGCCGCGTTGAGCGCGTTCTCCCGCGCAATGGCCTCACGCAGCGCGGCATCGCCCGCATCGACTCCGAAATGGCTTTCCAGGTCCGATGCGAGCCGCTTCAGCTCTTCCACGGTCCACTCGAGCGCCGCGTCGCCCAGCCGGTGCGGTATGTCGAGGATGCGGCTGAATTCCGGCTTCGCGGCGTAGTTCAGGTTGTCGTTCAGCCGGCGCAGGTGGTCGCAGCAGGCGACGAAGATCCACCCCTTCAGGAAATCGTAACGGTCCTCCATCGCGAACTCGAGCAGGCTCTTCGTGTAGGAGCAGATGACGCTGGACATGTACATGTCCGCGAGCTCGGTCCCCGCAATGCCGGGGGCGCGCATCCTCACGGGAAAAAGTTTTCCCACGGAGAGGAGCGCGCGGGGCACCATGCTGCAGGAATAGCCCACGGGCACCATCCCCTTCTCCAGCGCTTCCTCTATCAGCGCGTTGCGCGGATCGGCAAGCAGGTCCTGTAACTGAATGCGGGTTTCAATCATACGCTCACGCTCCCTGCCCCGCCGCGCAGCTCCCCTTCGCGGCGACGCCGATTTTTTCCAGGCATTGTTCCAGCGCGCCGAACGCCGGTGTCTCGGGCAGCGCGAGGAAACTCACGGCATCCATGTCGGCCCTGCGGATGGTTTCGTCCTCCGGGACCGCGCCCAGGAGTTCCAGAGACTCCGGCAGCGCCACGCTATCGACCTCCGACGCGCTCCTCGCGCGGTTGATGATAAGGCCAGCCCGCTCGAAACCCACCGCAGAGGCCGCGACCTCCCGTATGGTCTTCGCCACGTTCAGTCCCTTCGCCGAGAGGTCGCTCACCAGCAGGAGGTGGGTCACCTTCTCGAGCACGCGGCGGTTCACCTGCTCCACTCCCGCCTCGGCGTCGATGACCGTGTAGTCGAAGTTCCCCGTGATCGACGCGATGATGTCCTTCAGCATGTCGTTCACCTGGCAGTAGCATCCCTCGGTCTCGGGGCGCCCTATCGCCAGGAACGCGATGTTTCCCTCCTCGTGGAGCGCGCCCAGCATCTCGTAGTCGAGGAGCGATATCACCCTCTCCCGGTCGCCCGCCTGGCGCTTCTTCACGAGCTCGATGAAATCATTCCGCACGTCGTCGACGGTCTTCCGCACCGTGACGCCCAGCGCCGTTGCGAGGCCCACCGCCGGGTCCGCGTCGATGGCGAGGACGCGGTTCCCGGGATCGCGCGAGAGCGCCCGCACGATCGACGCCGAGAGCGTGGTCTTGCCCACGCCTCCCTTCCCGCAGAGCGCGATCACCACGCTTTTCTTCTCAGTGCCTCGCGACATCCGCATCACCCCCGAGATTTTTCCTCATGTTCCTCAGGTCCTCCACCTCGGAGCAGACGTCGGTGAAATCGCACGTGCCGCAGTCGAACGACATCTCCTTCGCCATCTTGTTCATCGCGCCTATCAGCCGCTCCACGCGGCCGCCCGTTTCCCCGAGCGAGCGCACGTCCGCCGCCGACGAGGTGACAAAGACGAACTCCACGGCTTTCACATACTCTATCTTCCTGTACATCCCCGCGAGCGCGCCGGCCAGCGTCGCGAAAGAGAATCCCCCGGCGACCGCCTCCCGGCTCACCCGGCTCCATTCCCGGAGGTACTGCGAGACGGCGCGCATCATGTAGCCTTTCAGGTTCAGGTCGTAGCGCACCAGCTCCAGGGCGCGGTGCCGCTCGTAGCAGTTCTCCTCGTCCATGCCCTCAACCCCGAGGAGCACGACCTTTCCGAACGGGAGGTTCTTTCCCGAGGCTTCCGGGACATCGGGGCCGATGATGTGCACGGCGCCGTCCCTGATAGCGCCGGCCTTTTCGGTCCACGCCATGAAGGACGCCGACTCGTCGCGGGGGTTGCCCAGCTCAACGCCGGTGTCGGTGCCGAGGACGATGTTGCCCCGCTCGCCGGCGGGCCAGTTCGCCGAGGAAGCCTGGACGGTGCGCAGCATGCCTTCCCGCTCTTTCAGGAAGGTCCGCAGCTGCAGGATTGTGTCGTCGAAGAGGTTCATATTCCACTGTCATTCCCGCGCAGGCGGGAATCCATTGCCGTAACAGTCATGGTTCGACTACGCTCACCATGACACCTATTACTTACCCAAATATTACCACAACTAGTCACCCCGAGCGCAGTCGAGGGGCGCACTTTCTCATTTGCTTTTTCACTTCACTCCCGCGGCAACCGCGTCCTGCGCGAAGAGCGCGGCGCCCAGCGCGCCGTTGATCTGCGGATCGGGGACGCTCTTCAGCGTCACGCCCAGGGCGCGCTCCAGGGCGCGGAACATGCCGGAGTTCTTCGCCACGCCGCCGGTCATCACGGCGTCGGCCTCGACGCTGATGCCGCGCGCCAGGGAGGCCGCGCGGTTCGCCACGGCCTGGTGGAG
>JAGODF010000270.1 GCA_017998375.1 Spirochaetota bacterium | reverse complement strand
GTGATGACTATGCCCGTGCCCCACATGGGAACCCCCATTGTTTCCTGCGCCATCTTCGAAAGCGAGTTCGCTTGTACCATGTTGCCGATGCCGAAGGCGGCGATTGCCGTGAAGACGCAGAAGAGCACCGCCAGCCATTTCGCCCCCAGCCCCTTTTCCAGCGCGTACATTGGCCCGCCGAGCATGGTGCCGTCGGAGGTCTTCACGCGGTACTTCACCGCGAGGACCGCCTCCGCGTACTTCGTGGAGAAACCGAAGACGCCGGTGAGCCAGCACCAGAGTACGGCGCCGGGGCCTCCCAGCGCCACGGCCGTGGCGACGCCCACGATGTTGCCGGTCCCGATGGTCGCGGCCAGGGCCGTGGTGAGCGCGCCGAAGTGGCTCACGTCGCCGTCGCCGGAGGTGTCCTTCCTGAAGGAAAGACGTATCGCCAGCGGGATGTAGCGCTGGATGAAGCCGAGGCGCGCGGTGAGGTAGAGGTGCGTTCCCATGAGTATGACGAGCATGGGAGGGCCCCAGAGGTAGCCGTTGATCCAGGTGATGGCTGAATGGAGTGTCTGCATCGGGAACCTTCCGTTTTTTTGTTTGATAGAACGCTGCACGCGGATGCGGCGCTGTCAAGCAGATAACGCCTTCCGCGCCGTCACGACACGCGCGCTACGCGGGAGAGGACCTGTCGCAGGGAACGCCGCACATGCAGAGGCCGCATGCGGCGACCCCGGGTTCATAAATCGCCCCGGACCTAAGCCGGCAGGTCATCCACTCGTGCGCATAACAGCGCTCGATGATATGCGCACCCGGGACAATCGCTTCCACCGGGCACCGGCTGATGCACTCGCCGCAGCCGCCGTCGCGGAAATGAAGGCAATTGAAGTACGGATCATCCGGAGGTTCCGCGCATACGCCCGGCCCGCCCTCCACGACGGCGCTCAGGAGCCGGTGGGTGCAGCCCATCCGGGTGATAAGCGCGCCGTGGAGTCCGAAGGAACCAAGCCCGCAGGCGAAGGCGACGTGCCGCTCGGACCAGTTCGATACCGGAACCTTTTTCGAGAGATCCGCCCTGTAGCGCGCGCTTCGTAACGGGACGGTGATGCGCCGGTTCGGGAAAATACCGCGCACGAGTTCTATGAAGGGCGATACCAGAAAATCGAATTTCCGGCGCGCCTCGAACCAGGAACGGGACGGATAGATCGGTTCGCGGGAATTATCGTCAATTATTCGCGGATTGATGTGAAACGCGAACGAGACCACCGTAAGGCTGTCCGCAGCATGGAAGCCGGCGTGTTCCGCTGCGAAGCAGTCTCCTGGCTGGAGATGCCCTTCTATCATCCTCCCGAACCGGAGGAAGATCGGGTGATCGGCGCGCTGAACCCCGGCGGTCACCTCGTGGTACAGCGCTGACCCGTCCGTTTCGGACCGGTTCAGGTCCCCCGCAGCGGTAAGGAACTCACGCGCGCTCGTTTCAAGTTCGCTCACATTCATTGAAACCATCCATATCTGCTTGACACGGCGCGCCCGCCGCGTAAACTGTTTCCGAGCTAATTCCGGACGGGAGACAGACGCACATGGAACAGATACTCGAAACGCTGAAATCGCAGCCGATATTCATACTCGTCCTCGCGTTCCTGGCGGCGCTCATTGTCTACTCCATCGTCAAGAAACTGCTGAAGATACTCGCGGTACTGGCGCTGATACTCGTCGTCTACCTCGGCTACCTGGTCTACCGGGGCGAGACAATCACCCTCTCGAAAAAACACCTGGAGCAGTACAAGACCCAGAAGATTAACGATATCAAGAACGCGGGCCCCACGGACATACAGAAGATCATGGACAGGGCGGGGAAAATAAAGAAGGCAGTCACGGAATAGGCGCCGGCCGGCAGCCTTCCGGTTCAGTTCCCTTCCGTTCCCAGGAGACAGTCGACCACGGTCTTCATGTGCAGCATGATGACCGGGATGGACTGGTCCCTGATGGTGCCGCCGTACTCCGCGGGCCTGTCCACCACGAGGTTCAGCAGAAACCCCATGAGGACCGGCTGGTCGTTGTCGTCGGAGAGGACGCTCATAAGTGCCTCGTCGAAATCGCCCTTCTCCTCCTCCCGTTTCTCCAGGAGCTCGGCATTCCTTTCCAGCCTGCCGCTCAATTCCTCGTCGGTCACTATCCTGCCGGCGCCTGACGATTGCTGTATGATGTGCCAACCCAGCGTGGTGAAGGTTATGAGAAGGTCCCGCTCGTCGTCGTTGAGGCTTTCCCCCTCAACTTCAAAAAGGTAGTCCGTCACTGCGTGCTGCTCCCGGTCCATCTCCTCGAAGAGCGAGTCCAGGGGATTGCCCCCCCGGGAGTTCATCGCCGCGATCACTTCCTGTATCTTTTCTTCCGATATCGGTTCCATTGAATAATCCTTTCTCGTAAATAATAATGCCTGCGGTTTACAACCTCTCCCGCAGCATCACGGCAATTTCCCCGGCGTCGAGCTGCGCCGGATTGTTCTTGTTGCCGCCCTCCGCGATAATACCTGTGAAATGCTCTTCCCGCACACCGAAAGCCGAGAGGCGCGGCATGGCAAGCTCGTCGACCCACTGCTCGAGGAGCTCCGCCAGGCGGGCGCAGCAGCGGCCGGTCTCCCGGGGATCGCAGCCCGTGAGGAGGGCACCCGCCCTGGCGTACTTCACGAGATATTTCGTGTCGCCGAGCGCGCCGAGTTTCTTCACCGTGGCCTTCACCGCCGCTGCGAGCATCGTCCCGCAGGCGACGCCGTGGGGGATGTTGAAGACGGCCCCCAGGGGCGAGGCCAGCCCGTGCACCACGCCGAGCCCCGCGTTCGCCAGCGCGATGCCCGACATGAGGGCGGCGTATGCCATGCCGGCGCGGTGGCCGATATCGTCCCCCCCGACAGTGCAGACGGGAATGAGACTCTCGCGTATTCTCTCAAGTCCGCTCCACGCGAGGGCGTCGGTCACCGGCGTCGCGGCGGTGGAGACGTAGGACTCCAGGAGCTGGGTCAGAGCGTCCAGGCCGCTGGCCGCGGTAATCGAAACGGGGCACCCCTTCATGAGCTCCGGGTCAATGAGCGCGAGGTCCGGCACCAGGTTGTCGTGGCGGAGCGAGCGCTTGAAGCCGTGCTCGCCGGCGCGGCTGAGGACCGCGTTCTTCGTCGCCTCGCTCCCCGTACCCGCGGTAGTGGGCACCGCGATGAACGGGGTCTTGACGCCGTCATGGGACTTCGTGCCGACGACTTCCAGGTAGTCCGCAACCGGCGCGCCGAGGTGGAGCATGGCCGATATCGCCTTGCCCGCATCGATAACGCTCCCCCCGCCGATCGCCGCCACGGCATGGACCTCCATGTCGGCGAAGCTCTTCACCGCGTCGTCTACCAGCTCCGGCGAGGGCTCACCGTTCACCGGCACCGTGTCGTAGGATATTCCCGCCGCTTCGAGGGACTTCCCTATCGCCGCGAGCCTGCCGGATTTCTCCAGAGACGACGCCCCGGTCACCAGGAGCGCACGGGTGCCGTACTTCCTCAACTGCAGCGCCAGGCTTCCGATGGTCCCCGGTCCGAACAGGACCGACGGTACGCGGCCGAGCGCGAATTTCACCACTTCCACTGTTTCCTCTCCACCGGCGCGATGACCGTGTGCGGCACGCCCGTGCGGGGCCGCTCCATCCATGGCGCGACGGCGTCGCGCCATTTCAAATAGTGCGCGGTTCCCTTGTGCGCCGCCGCGGATTCATCGGAGTCGTACGCCTCGTAGAGCGTGAAGCGCGCCGGGTCCTCCCGGCTCTGGAGGACGTCGAACCGGAGGTTCCCCGCCTCCCTGATCGACTCCTCGTAGTTTTCCAGCGTGGCCTGGATGAAGTCCTCTATGTGTTCCTTCCTGACGTGGACCTCGACTGTGGTGACTATCATTGCGCTCTCCCCGGTTGATGATACCCATGATGAACGCGCCGCGTCGAATAAAATCAACTCATTTTTCAAAAACGGGCGATCCTGTCGGACATTTAATAATTGCTTTTTACGGCGCCCCTCCCGCATCCTGATACGGTCATGTTCAGCAGGGAAGAGTACAACAGGAAGAAGATCGCGCCCGCGGACCTCCTCGGCATGATCCGCCCCGGGAACAGGATTTTCCTCTCCAGCGGCGCCACGCCGGCCCGCGCTCTGAAGGAGATCCTCTCCTCCGGGAAGCACGCCTCCTACGACCTGGAGTTCATCCAGCTCTTCTCCGGCCATGATTTCTTTTCCGGATCGAGCTGCGGCTCCGCGGGCCACAGGCTCGTGTCGTTCAAAACCGGTGAGATACAGGCCAGCGAAGAATGCCGCGACAGGTTCGACTATATCCCGTCGAACCAGCTCGAGATACCGTACATCTTCGCAACGGGCGCGGTCACCGTCGATATTGCCATCATCACCACCTCGCCCCCCGACGAACGCGGCTACATGAGCCTGGGAATCGCCGTGGACGTGGCCGCCATCGTCATGCGCCGCGCCGCCATCGTCATCGCCGAGGTGAACGCGAACATGCCCGTCACCTACGGCGAGACCTCGGTACACGCCGACCAGTTCCACCACATTCTGGAAAGCGACGAACTGCTCCCGGTTCGCGAGCAGCTTCCCTTCGGACAGGAACTGGACCGCGTCGGCTGGCATATCGCCAACCTCATTCCCGACGGTTCCACCGTGGTGCTCCACGCAGGCCGCCTCTTCGACGCCGTCGCGTCCCATCTCACGACAAAGAAAAACCTGGGCGTCTACACCAACGTCGTGTCGGACTGGGTGATAGAACTCATCGAGTCCGGCGCCGTGGCGCTGGACCGGGACAGGGACCGGGGCGGGCAGGTCACCACGAGCTACTGCTACGGGACGCGCAGGCTCTACGACTACGTGAGGAACAACCAGCTTTTCGCCTTCTATCCCGCGGCGAAGATCGCCGACCCGAGTAAGATGCGGATGATACCGAACCTCATCAGCATCATGAACGTGGAGACCATCGACATCACCGCGGCCTCCGTGGTCTTCCGCTCCGGCGACGACCTTCTCTCGGGGTACGAGAGCAAGTTCAATTTCGCCGTGGGCACCGCGTTCTCGGGGGGCGGGCGCGTCATCTACGCCCTGCGCTCCGTCGACTCGCAGGGAAACAGCACCATCGTGGTGTCCCACGGGCGGGACAACGCGCGGCTCCGCTCCACGCTGGGCGTCATCCGCTACGTCGTCACCGAATACGGCATCGCCAGCCTCTTCGGCAAGCCGCTCCGGGAGCGCGCACTTGCCCTCATCGACATCGCCCACCCTGACCACCGCGAGGCACTCATCGCAGAGGCGAAGGGCGCCGGCCTCCTCTACCCGGACCAGATCTACGTGACCGCCTCGGCCGTGAACTATCCGCCCCAGTACGAGACGCGCCGGTCGTTCAAGGACGGGCTGGAGCTTTTCATCAGGCCCATCCGTCCTTCCGACGAGGAGATGATGCGCCGCCTCTTCTACACCTTCTCCGACGAATCGAAGTACCTGCGCTACTTCACCAACATCCGCACCATGCCTCACAAGAACATGCAGAAGTACGTCAATATCGACTACAAGAACGCCCTGGCGCTGGTGGCAATCCTCCAGCGCGGCAACGCCGAGCGCATCGTCGCGGAGGCGCGCTTCGCCGCGTACCCGGGAAGCAGCGAGTTCGACATGGCATTCCTCGTGGACGAGGAGTTCCAGGGAAAGGGGATAGCCTGGTCAAGGCTCGAGTACACCATCCGCATCGCGAAAGAGCCCGGTGTGACGCCGCTGACGGCGGACG
>JAGODF010000269.1 GCA_017998375.1 Spirochaetota bacterium | reverse complement strand
AGATTGGCGACAGCGCGTTCGACTCCAGGATGCTGATCAAGGGCGCATCGCCCCACCATGTCGCGGCGCTGATGAACGAGCGGGTGCGGGCGTTGCTGCAGGGGATTGCCGGAAGGACTTATGGCCTGAACCTGACGAGCAACTGGTTCGAGATCGTGCTGGATTACGAAAGGAAATCGAAGGATGATATCGTCTCGATCGCGCGCGACGCGCTGGAGGTGGCACGCGACATGGCCCGCGGGGACGATGCGCGCTTCCGTCTCCTGGAGAATGTCCGCCGCGACAGCGTTCCCGGGGTCCGCGCCGCGTGCATCCGCCACCTCGCGTCGCATTTTCCTGTGAATGGCGACATGACCGCGCTCCTGAAACGAGCCCTGAAGGACGACAGCAGGTTTGTGCGAATCGAGGCCGCGCTGAATCTCGGCTACGAGGGCCTGGAGTTCCTGGCGCAGTTGTTGAATAAGGAGTCCGATCGTGACGAATACGATACGCTGCGTATCATCAGGCATTTCGGGGAACATCGGTTCGCGGGCGGGATTCCCGTACTCAAAAAGGTATTTGCGCGGGCGAACAACGAAACAGTGCTCCTGGAAATACTGAAGGCCTTCATTTCCATGGGCGATACAGGACTGAACGGATTTCTCCTGGAGCGTCTGGGGGGAAGCTCCGGAGACATCCGCTACTGGCTGGTATCGGCGCTCGGCTCCTGCGGAACCGCGGAGGCCGTGGAGCCGCTCATGAAACTCGCGAAATCGTCGCTGAATCCGCTCTTCCGCTCCGACGTGCAGAGGGCCATCGCCGGTATCCAGTCGCGCCTCGGCGGCGCCGACGCGGGCTGGCTCTCGATCCACGAATCTCCCGGCGCGGAAGGGGGACTCAGCATGCCGGCCGGCAAGGAGGGGGCGTTGAGCAATAATGAGGTTGATCGGGCATCGGAAAAGAATACAAGGAAGGATCGCTGATGGAACTTTTCGGCACGATATTCGGAGTCGGCGCACTTGCGCTTCTCGCATTGATGGTGGGAGTGTTCTCGCGCTGGGGGAGCAGATCTGGAAATGAGGAATTACCGGTCCCAAAGGAATATCCGATCGCGGACAGCATAAAGAGCAGGCTGATGAAGTACCCGGGCATGCGGATGAACGTCAACTATTATCAAGCCGGCAAGAAGGACATCACAGAAATCAATTTGAAATACCGGATGGCGAATGCCGGAGAGTTCAGCATCTGTCATGAAGGCGCGGTGAGCAGGCTGAAGAAGAAAGTCGGGATCGAGGACGTGAAGACAGGCGACCCTGAATTTGACGAGCGCATGCTGGTCCAGGGTGCAGAACCGCGGAAACTGCTGGCTTTCCTCAACCAGGATGTGAGATCGGCGATCCTGAAACTGGACAGCAGTTCCATCGATTTCTGGTTCACCTGGAACGAGCTCGTCCTGTCGTTTCGCGGTGGAGAGGGCACCGTGAACCGGCGGGTCGAACGGACCATGGAGACTATCCATCGAATCCTGGATGATTTTTTCAGCGAGAAGGGGCTGAATGAAAGGTACATCCTCCTGGTCAGGTACGATACCGTTCCCGGTGTGAGGCTCGCCGCGCTCGGGGCCCTCGCGGCACGGTATCCTTCCGACGCGAAGTCGGTCGTGCTCTTCCGCGAGTGTCTCGATGATAAGAATTTCGCAATCGCGTTCGTGGCAGCAGAGGCCCTTGGCGAAGAGGGGCTGGCGCATCTCGCCAAAATGCTTGCCGGGGAGAAGGACCTGAAATCCGAGAACAGAATCGAGATCATACGGGCCTTCGGGAAGCACGGCTATCGCGCCGGCATACCGGTTCTTCTCGATCTGCTCTATGGGACATCGAATGAGGAGGAGATCGAGATACTGAATGTCCTGAAAGATCTGGGTGATGCGTCTTGCAGTGATTTTCTGTTGAAAAAGCTGCCCCGAACGGATCCAGAAGTTCAGCCCCATATACGGGACGCCCTGGCCGCGTGCGGCACAACCGAAACCGTGAAGAAACTGCGCGCCATGTCCACGGTCGTAAGGGGCAGGGTGATACGCTCCATCTATGACGATATCGCCGACAGGATAGCCGCGCGCCTCGGGAAGACCAGCGGCGGCTGGCTCTCGGAGCCGGAGACCGCGCCCATGGAGGGCGCGCTCAGCCGAAATGACCTGGCGGGTGAGGGCGCCCTCAGCGGGGAGGGGAAGAGCCGCAATTAATGCTTGCCTCCGCCGGTACCGGTATCTATCATCCGGGCTGTTGTTAGCCTCTTGTCATTCCCGCGCACGCTTCGCCGGAGTTTATGCCGAGCGTAGCCGAGGTGCTCAGCGCAGGTGTGGGAATCTAATTTTATTGAAACAATGAAGAAATCACGCATAGCCATAGACCTGGGCACCACCAACACCGTCGTCGCGCGGTGGAACTACCAGATGGACGCGCCGGAAATTCTGGGCCTGGAAGGAGTCTCGCGCGGCGGAGGGCGCAACCGCGATATAGATGACTCCTTTACCATTCCTTCATGCGTCTACCTGGTGCGTCCGTCGCAGTTCTACCGCTTCCCCTTCAACCTGCTTTACAAGAGATTCCGCGGGAAGACCGGCGGCTTCATCGGAAAGCACGCCATGGAGAAGGACGGGGGCGCCTGCGCGCCGCATTTTGTGAACAACTTCAAGTCATACCTGGGAAAGAACAGCTTTCAGCTGATAGGGAAGCTCGGCAGGTGGAAGTACACCGCCGACGATATCACCCTGATCTACCTCCGGCTCCTGCTCCGGGAGATCAAAAAATCGACCGGCGAAAAGCCGGACCACATCACCTTCTGCGCGCCCGTCGACTTCTACGAGTTCTACCGGGCGAAGCTCCAGCGCATGGCCTCGCGCCTGGGGGTGAGCGACGTGCGCACCATCGACGAGCCGGTCGCCGCGGCGCTCGGCTACGGCCTCAGCCTCGACGAGCCGAAGAACTACCTGGTAGTAGACTTCGGCGCAGGGACGCTGGACTTTGCGCTCATCCGCGGAGAGGAGCGAGCCCGGGACCGGGGGCACTGCACGGTCATAGCCAAGGAGGGAGCGCCGGTGGGGGGGAACCTCGTCGACGCGTGGATCATCGAGGACCTGTGCGAGCGGTACGGCTACAGCTTCGACCGCTTTACCGGGGACGTGAACATGCAGTGGTGGTACCGCATTCTTCTCGCGGAGGCGTGCCGGGTGAAAGAGTCACTCTTTTTCAAGAAGAGCGAGATCTTTTACCTGCTGCCGTCGAAGCTGATGGCGGGCTATATCAACTCCATGCCCGGGAACGTGCCGGGCAAGCACAGACCGGTGGACTTCTCCCGCGACGACCTGGTGGCGCTCCTGGAAAAGCGCGGCCTCTACCGGATGCTGAACACGCTCGTCGACTCGCTCGTCGCGAACGCGAAGACGAGGGGGATAAAGGAAAACCAGATCCACGAGGTGCTCATGGTGGGGGGCTCGACGCTCCTGCCCAACGTCTACTCGACGCTGGAAAAACGCTTCGGGCGGGACCGCGTGCGCGCCTGGCAGCCGTTCAACGCGGTCGCCTTCGGCGCCGCGGCGTTCGCGGCAAACCGTTTCGCGAAGGCGGACCATATCACCCACGACTACGCCTTCGTCACCTATGACCGGAAGACCCACGAGCCGGAGTACAACGTCATCGTGCCGGCGGGGACGCAGTTCCCCACGCCGAAGGATTTCTGGAAGCGGCAGCTCGTCCCCACCTGCGCGCTGGGCGAACCGGAGCGCATCTTCAAGCTCGTCGTCTGCGAAATGGGACGCAAGCACCTGCTGGACCAGGAGTTCGTCTGGGACGAGAAGGGCGATCTCCATCTGCTGAAGAACGGCGATGGCGGAAAACAGCTCATCATCCCGCTGAACGAGGACGATCCCACGCTGGGCTACCTCGATCCGCCCCACGCGCCGTCGGAGAAGCGCGCCCGGATAGAGCTGTCGTTCATGATCAACGAGGACCGCTGGCTCTGCGCGTCGGTCTACGACATCAAGACGGGGAAGCGTCTCATGGACGGGAAGCCGGTCATCCGGCTGAAGTAGGGTACAGGCATGCCTGTATCCAATGGAGGGCATGTCTGATCCCTGCGGTGATTTTATTCCGGCCGGATGATGATCCCTGGGATTTTCCGGAAATGATCGTCCATCGTGGAGAGGAAACAACCGTGTTCCAGCGCGAGTGACGCTATCCAGAGATCGTTCGTGGGGACCGGCGTACCTTTTTTTCTGAGCTGACGGAAAAGTTCGGCGTAGAACTCGGTAGTTTCGGTCGTTACATCGGCGATACTCACCCGGGAGGATGACAGGAATTCATTCAGCTCGTCGATGTTCCTGCTTTCGCGGGTTCCGATTTTAAATCCGGCCTTGAGCTCTCCGAGCACCACCACGGGAACGATGATGGTCCCCGCGGACTGGATGATTCCAAGGACCGATTCGATGCCGCGCTTGAACGCGGAATAGGCGCTGGTGTCCAGGAGAATTTTCATTTCCAGATGTCGGGATCGATCGCTTCGAAGGGACGGACCGCCCTGTTGAATGACGCGAGGTCGCTGTCCGACCAGGTGCCCGCCAGGTGGTCGAGATCATGGTGCAGCAGGGGCCCCGCGGAACCGGGCATGATCGTTTCCTTCAGCGTTTCCAGTACGAGGGAATTCATGCTTGTGCCTTTTTCTCTGGCTTTTTTCCGGATCGACCGGTCCAGTTCCGGATCGATATTTCGTATGGTCAGGATGCTCATGTGTGACGATCCTTTGGTGTCATTATTTGATAGCATAATGATAGCGAAATTTGCTTGCAATGTCAATATAAATTTTGATTCTTCTGTAGGGTACAGGCATGCCTGTCCCCAACAGGTAATCATGAAAAAAAATAATCAGCCCGATATCACCCTGCGCTGGATGGGGACCGCGGCCTTCGAGATTACCCGCGGCGACACCACGCTCCTTATCGATCCCTTCGTGTCGCGGCCTTCGCTCACGCGCGTGATCGCCGGGAGGGCGATACCGCCGGATGAGCGCGAGATTGAGCGGCGCTTCCCCAGGGCGGACATCATTCTCATAGGTCACAGCCACTTCGACCACCTGATGGACGCGCCTTCCATCGCCAGGCGCACCGGCGCCGTCATCGCCGGCTCGCCGACAACCTGCTTCATCGCGGAGGCGTGCGGCGTGGCGCGGAAATCGCTCCTGCCGCAGGCGGACCCGCCCGCGCAGTTCAGGCGAGGCGGCTTCGACGTGCGGTTCGTCCCCAGCCTGCACGGGAAGGTGTTCCTGGGACGCGTGCTCTATCCCGGAAAACTCTCCTCGGCGCCGGCGCCGCCCGTGAAGGCGGCTGACTACCCGGTAGGCGACGTCTACGGCGTCTGGCTGAAGACGGGCGGGATTTCGTTCTATCACAACGGGAGCGCGGGGCTTATCGACGACGCGCTCGCAGGGGCGGGCGCCGACGTGCTCCTGCTGGGGCTCGCGAGCCGTTTCGGGACCAGGGACTACGTGAGGAGGATGATAGAACTCGTCCGCCCGTCGGTCATCATCCCCTGCCACTACGACTGGTTCTTCTCGCCGCTCGATGAAGGCATCCGGCATCTGCCGGGCATCAAGCTGGGGCACTTCCTCCGCGAGGTGCACGATACCGATCCCGGTATCAGGGTGATAGTCCCCGGCGTGGGCGCCGAGGTCCGCCTATGCCGCGCCGGCGGCAGGTGCGTGGTGATGTGAGTGCGGGTGAAGGGTGAGTGGTGAGCGCGAACCCCCTCCCCCTCGAGGGGGGAGGGCCGGGGTGG
>JAGODF010000268.1 GCA_017998375.1 Spirochaetota bacterium | reverse complement strand
CGGAGGTCACCTCGCCGCAGTATGTCCTGTCGTGAAACATGTATCAGCACCCTCTACCAATCGTTCCCCGCGCGCGGTCGCGGCACGGAATTCCCGTCGCGCGCGGCCGCAGGCAGACAATCAGGTTTTGCCGGATAAGCTATTTGTCAAGCTGAAATTGGAGGGCCTACTCGGTCTCGGGGACGGCGGAAGGCTCCGGAGAAAGGGCGGACGTTCGGCCGCGCGCCGTGTACCAGCGCCACGCATAGAAGACCGGCACGCCGGCGAGCACCGCGAGTATGGCGAAGCGCGACGTGGCGGTCCACGCCATGAAGCCTGCGACGAGCATGAACACGGAGAAGGCGATGAAGACGATGGGCACCAGCGGATACAGCGGCACCCTGAACGGGCGCGGGATCTCGGGGTGCGCTCGCCGCATGTGGATGAGGCCCACCACAGTGAGCACAGGGAAGAGGCTCAGCGCGAACCCCATGTACTCCATGAGCATCGTCGAGTTGCCGATGAAGACGTAGAAGACCGAAAGCAGCACCTGGAGCATGATCGCGAAAGCCGGCGTACGGAAGCGCTCGCTCACGGTGCCCAGGATGCTGAAGAGCATGCGGTCCTTCGCCATGGCGTAGTAGACGCGGGGCCCGATCATGATCTCGACGGATATGGACGAGAGCAGGATGAGCGCTATGGCGAGGGTGAAGAAGCTCGACACGCCGGGGCCGAAGAGGCTGCGGGCCGCCACGGCGCCGATGGCCTTCTGGTTCATGAGCTCGGGGCCCGGGGCGGACATGAGGAAGACGATGTTCACCAGGAGATACAGCACGGACGTGGCCACGGTCCCCAGGAGGAGCGCCCGCGGCAGGTTCTTCTCCGGGTTCTTGATCTCGCCGGCGAGATACGAGGCACCGTTCCAGCCGGCGTAGGAAAACATGATGATGAGCAGCGAAAGCCCCATGACGGGGACGCCTCCCAGCGTGTGGCGCGACGACTCCGGATAGACCTCCACCAGGCGGCCCGCCTGGCTCCAGTCCACCATGTAGAACCCGAAGCCCACGATGGACGTGATGATGAGCACCTTCAGGACCGTGAGGACGTTCTGCACGGCGCTGCCGGTCCGCACGCCCATGATGTGCACGCCGCCGAAGAAGATGATGAGAAGCGACGCCATGATCTTCTGGTTCCAGGGGCTCGCCAGGAAAAGGGTGATGGACGAGTTGCCGTCGACGCTCCTGAAGAACTGGTGGAGGTATTCCATAACAGTAATGGAGGTGATCGCCACGCAGGCGGTGAAGCCGATGATGAGCGATATCCAGCCGGTGAGGAAGGCGGGGAGCATCCCGAAGGTCTTTTTCAGGTAGACGTACTCGCCCCCCACGTGGGGCCACATGGTCGCGAGCTCCGCGTAGCAGAGGGAGCCCGTGACCGCGACCAGCAGGGCGATTCCCCAGAGGACCAGTATCATGAGAGCGTTGTGCGTCATCCCGAGGATCTCCCCGGTGGTGATGAAAATCCCGGTCCCGATCATGCTCGCCACGACTACGAGTATGGCAGTAGGCAGGCCAAGCTGTCTTTTAAGCTCCAAACGATATCACTCCTTGAGAATATATGAATGAATATTCTAGTATATGAAACGCAATGCGCCGATGGGTTACGCGCGCAGGCCTGATACCGGCCGCCCCGAATCGATGAACACGCCCCCGGGCCGCGTAAAATTGGCAAATGTTGGTATAAATATCGTACAAGTCAAGATAATAATGTATTTTTTTTCCCGCGAGCCTATTTGAGGATGTAATCGGCCCGGACGGGGCTCCAGGAATCGTACACCACGCTGGGGCCTTCCACCACCACCGCCGAGTGAAGGGCGTTGGACGGGATGCATATCGCGTGCCCCGCGGAGACGATACGCTCATCGCCCTCCACCTTGAACCTGAGTATCCCGGAGATGACCACGCTGATCTGCTCGTGCGGGTGCGAATGTTCCGGGAGCACCGCCCCCGGGGCAAGGGTCACGAAGGTCACCATGAGGTTCTCCATGTGCACCGACTTAAGCGTGATCCCCGGGAGAAGCTCCTTGTGCGGCAACTTCGGTATCTCGAAAAATTTCATGGTATTTCTCCCCGATTCATCATTTATCCGCCGGCGGAAAAAAATTCATTGCGGTCCAGCCGGCGCGGAAAGAGTATGATAGAACGTCGTCCGGGAAAGATCAATCCTTTTCCCGGAACACATCAAAAAAGCAGGCGCCATGCTTCGATACATTCCAACGCTCATAATTATCTCCCTCTTGTACCTGTCCCTTGCGGAAAACTCCAGGCCGCTTGCCGCACCCGGAAGCGTGCCTCGAACAACCGACGCGGGAGACGCGTTCGCCGCGCGCGTGGTCGAGTTCATGGAGAAGTACCGCATCATAGGCCTGGCGTACCTCGTGGTGAAGAACAACGCCGAGAAGGGATACGGCTGTTTCGGCTACGCCGATACCGGGAAGAAACGCCCCGTGAAGCGCACGACGCTTTTCCGCATCGCCTCCATATCGAAACCGATCACCGCCGCGGCCATCATGCAGCTGGTGCAGCGGCGGAAGTGCCGCCTGGACGAGGACGTGAGCCGCTACCTGGGTTTCCGTCTGCGCAATCCGCGGTATCCCAAAAAGCCCATCACCCTGCGCCACCTCCTCACGCACACCTCGGGTATCACGGACCACGGCCATTACGAACGCTTTCTCGATGCGTCGTACAGCATGAGCCCCCCTCCCCTTGCATCGATACTCAAAAAGGGAGGCATCTACTACTCGAAGAAGAGCTGGAAGAAACAGCCGCCGGGCAAAGGCTTCCAGTACACGAATCTGGGCTTCGGCGTACTGGGCACCCTGGTGGAGAAAATATCCAGATTGCGGTTTGATGAGTACTGTAAAAAAAACATCTTCCGCCCCCTGGGGATGAACGCGAGCTTCAACATCGACGATTTCGGCTCATCGGCGGAATTCGCAACGCTCTACGCCCATTACAGCGAGAAGGAACGGGAACGGGAGGAGTATAAAGACAAGAAAGAGTTCGAGACATCCATGGACGACTTCAGCGGCGGAAAACCGCCGCGGCGAAACCTCAAGGGCTTCACGCCGGGCTACAACGCCATGATCCACTCCCCCCAGGGCGGGGCCCGCGTGTCCGTGGAAGACCTGGGTAAGTTCATGTCAGCCTGCATGAACGGCGGGGCGCACGGCGGAAAGCGTATCCTCCAGTACTGGGCGGCGTCGTACATGCAGAGGGAGATATGGTCCGGAACGAGGCCCAACGGCATCCGCCGCGTGAACGGGCTTTCATTTCATATCACGAAAAACCTGGTGGAAGGCGTGCGCCTGGTGGGCCACAGCGGCAGGGCCTACGGCTTCCAGGGGTTGATGTACTTCGATCCGGTGAAGAAGGACGGTATCATCATCCTGATGAACGGGGGGGATTACTATCGGGACGAAGACGGTCCGATGGAATTCCATCTCGTGGAAACCGAGCTCTATCGGCTCCTCCACGGTGAATATATCACCCCCCAGCCCGCGGCCGACCCTGTGCGCTGATTAAATCTTGACAACCGCCTGGAATGGATTGATACTGAAGGCCGTTCCGCAGTGCGGGGCACGCGCTGTTTCGGCGGTGAATATCATGCATACTACCGTGAAGTCCTGCGAGGAGGAGGTCCCATGATGATGAGAAAAGCGCTTGGAGGAGCGGTCCTCGCGGCAATTCTGTCCGTCCCCGCGGGCGCACTTGCCGACGATGCCCCCGCAACCGCTTCCGATGAATCCGTACAAAGCTACGAAAACACGCTCACTGTCCGTGGCTACGTGCGGCGCCCATTCCTGGAGCTCACCCTGCGGCACTACGTCCCCCGCGGAGAGGAGAATAATTCGAAAATCATTCGTTACGCGCCCAACACACTCGCGAACTGGGGCGGGGGATTCTCGTGGAAGGGGTTTGGCCTCTCCCTGGGATTCAACGCGCCGCGCTCCACGAAAGACGAGAACCTGTACGGGAAGACCGAGTACCGTGACTTCCAGTTTTACTACTACAGTCGCCGGTTCGGTTTCGACGCGCATTATCAGAAGTACAAGGGTTTCTATCTCCTCAACTCGAGGGCGCACGGATACGACGCGGGAGACCCTGACACCCTGCGACCCGACCTCGCCATGAGAAGCGCCGGCTTCAATGTCTTCTATTCGTTCTTCGACTCGTTCTCCTTTAGCGCCGCTTTCGACCAGCTGGAGCGCCAAGTCAGCTCGGCCTGGTCACCCCTGGTGATGGTGTCGGGCAACCGCTTCATGGTGTGCGCCGACCGCTCGCTCATCCCGCCCGCCCAGGAATCGTTCTACGGCGAATTTGCCGGCTACAGGGGCGGCGATTACACGGGCGCGGCGGTATCACCGGGCATCGCGTACACGTGGATCTACCGCGAACATTTCTTCCTGACCGCTGCGGGTTTCATGGGAGCCGGCTGGATGAAGAAGGAATACACGACCGCGCTGGGTGATATCTCCGAGAACGAAGGTTTCGGCAAGGCGAACCTGCGCCTCTCCCTGGGATACAACCAGGACTCGATCTTCGCCGGGTTCCTGGGCACATGGGACATCACGGCATCGGAGCGAACGCTGGGCCGCAGGCTGGACAGGGAGCTGACGGAGGTGATTGCCGTCGTGATAAATGTGGAGCTCTATGCTGGTGTGAGGATTTGATACCGGGGGTTTACGGGGATTCCGGGGGGAGGTACTTCGCTATTGCCGGGTGGATGCCCCAGCATATAAGCCAGCACGTCACATCCCCGATCGGGTATTGGATAATAGCGTAATTACGATACAGATAGTTATCGGTTACCCCATCCATTTCTTCAATCAGCTCATCTAGAAAATGCTCAATCGCATATCCGATAATGAACGAAACACTCATTTTGAACAACTTCTTCAAGTCATGGAAAAAATCGTACTCATCCCGCCGCATAACCACGTGAAGCTTCCGCCACTCCACCCCGCTCCGCCTCTGCTGATATCTCGCGGTCACCCGAGGCCCGCTGTACGCCTCCATCCTTCCCGCCGCGCGCCTCATCAGCGCTGACACCAGGTCCCTCCTGCTCATGCCGCGCCGCACGGCCGCCAGGGAAAGTGTACCAGCGGCAACGGCGCTTATGTTCACGGTCGTCTCTCCGAACATCACATCCACCTCGCCAACACAAATCCGGACACAGCGTGCCCCGGGATTAATACGATTCCCGGGGCTCTTGCGTTAAATTTTTTATTGTACGCGATGGATTTTTTCCGTGCTACGAACCTCCGCCGGCCATTATCTTTTTCAACTCCCGCTTCAGTATCTTCCCCACCCCGCTGGTGGGAAGCTCGTCCATGAACTCTATCACGCGCGGCACCTTGTACGGCGCGACTTCCTCCCGCAGATACGCGCGAAGCTTTTCCTTCTCCTCCTCGCTTTTTTCCACGCCCTCGCGCAACACCACGGCGCACCCCACCCGCTCGGAGCCCGGCCTTTCCGGATCGGGCAGGCCGATAGCCGCCGCCATCAGGACGTCACGGTGTTTCGCCAGCACCTCGTCTATCTCCCTGGTGAAGACTTTGAAGCCGGAAACTATCACCATGTCCTTCACGCGGTCGCAGATATAGAGGAACCGGTCGGCGTCGTAATAGCCAACGTCGCCCGAGTGGAACCAGCCCGCCGCATCAATCGCGGCAGCGGTGGCTTCCGGTTTGTTCCAGTAACCTTTCATCACGTTCGGACCACGAATGACCACTTCGCCGCGTGCCATCGGCTCGTGGATGAACTTGCCAT
>JAGODF010000267.1 GCA_017998375.1 Spirochaetota bacterium | reverse complement strand
GGCTTCATCCAGTAGAACATCCGCTGCGCGTGTATCTCCTCCTCGACGCCCATCTGCGCGTGGAAATCGGTCGTGGTGAAGCCGGGGCAGAGCGCCTGTACCTTTATGCCGTGACGGCGCACCTCCATGTGGAGAGACTCGGTGAAGATATTCAGGAACGCCTTGGTGCCGCCGTACACGCCGTTGATAGGCGCGGGCGTCCAGGCGCCCAGGGAGGAGAGGTTGATGATGATGCCTTCCCGACGCGCGATCATGCTTGGGAGCGCGGCGTGGATGAAACGCAGTGGCGCGCCCACGTGCACCTCCGCCATGGCAAGATGCTCCGCAATCTTCCGCTCGATGAAGGTCCCGTCCAGCCCGAAGCCGGCGTTGTTCACCAGCGCCGCGAGGTTTTCGCAGCCGGAGATCGCCTTCAGCACCTTCCGGATCCCCGCCTCCTCCGAGAGCTCGGCGATTAACACGCCGGCTTTCACTCCGTGCCGCGTGGCGATATCGCGCGCGATCCCGTCGATGATCTTCTTCCGCCTTCCCGTGATGATGATATCGTACCCCATCGACGCGAAGCGCTCCGCGAAGCATTTACCTATGCCCGAGGTCGCCCCGGTGATGAGCGCGGTTTTCCGTGGTGCCATTCGTTCCTCCCCGTGAATACAGCTACGGCCGGGTATTTAATGCCCGGCCGCTGATATTTCCCCTGCTGACGAAAAATTTTACTTCTCTTCCACGACTTCCGCGTTGGCGGCATTCCTCTTGATGGACCTGATGCCGTTCATGCAGGCGGCCTTGGTCTTGTAGCCTTCGCCGTTTGCGATCACTTCGCCGTTTGCGGCCTTGAGCCTGAAGCGGAACTCACCCTTCTTGTCCTTGTAGACCTCGAATTTTGCCGGCATTGATAATACCTCCATGGTGTCGTATATTTTCTTGTATGATATGATCATTGCACGCGCACGCGGATACGTCAAGAAAAAAGAAAACTTCGCGCGGAATAGCGCTCATTTTTCTTCCCAGAGCGCGGCGCGGAGCCCCGAGGAGCGCCTGATGGGGCTGTCGATGGCGCGGGCGAGAACATTGGCGTCTCCCCAGATCTCGATTCCTTCGCGCGCCCGCGTCACGGCGGTGTAGAGGAGCTGGCGCGTGAGCACGGGGCTGGCGAAATCGGGGAGCGCCAGCACCACGCGGGAGAACTCGGAGCCCTGGCTCTTGTGCACCGTGAGCGCGTAGACGGTCTCGTGCCGCGGGAGCCTCGCGGCGGCTAGGGCGCCGCGGCCGGGGAAATGCACCCTGAACGATCCGTCGCCGGCAGCGCGGGCGATGCCGATATCGCCGTTGAAAAGCTCCAGGTCGTAGTCGTTGCGCGTCACCATGACGGGCCTGCCGTCGTACCACTCGCCGCCGCGCCTTCCCGGCGAAAGCCGCCGGGCGATGGCCCCGTTTATCGTTTCCGCGCCGCGGGGGCCCCGTCGCAGGGGACAGAGGATCATGAAATCGAAAAACTTTTCCAGCGCAACATCCGCGTCGCCGCCGGCGAGTGACGCCCAGCGCCCCTCCGCGATGAGCGACGCGATCATCGCGCCGGTATCACCCCGGGAGCGGAGGGAGACGGTATCGTACGCGCCCTTCGCGAGTCCGTGGGCCGCCGCGGTTGAGTTTCCGGCGTTGATATCGCGCGCCAGTGCCGCGATGCCCCCGGTGAAGCGGTAGCTTCTTTCAAGGAGGACGATGGAGTCACGCACGGGAAGCGCCGTGTCCGCCACGCGGGAAATGGGAATATCGTCCCCCGAAATCCTTTTCGCGAGACCGGCGAACTCCTTCGAGAAGCGCGCGGCCTCCGCGGATTCCCCGCCGCAGATATCGCCCAGGACGGAGCCCGCCTCCACGGACGCGAGCTGGTCGCGGTCGCCCAGGAGCACCAGGCGCGACGCCGGGGGCACCGCCGCGAGGAGCTTCGCCATAAGGGCCAGGTCCACCATGGAGGACTCATCCACCACCACGGCGTCGAAGGGCAGGGGATTCTCCGCGACGTGGCGGAAGTAGGGCGTGCCGGGAAGCGGGCGCAGCAGGCGGTGGATGGTGAAGGCCTCCCGGGGGAAGAGCGCGCGGACAGCGTCGCCGCATTTTTCCAGGGCGCCACCCGGGGCCAGCGCGCGGTCCACCGATTCCTTCAGGCGCGCCGCGGCTTTCCCCGTGGGCGCGGCCAGGGCGATTGGTATCGCCTGCCCGGCGGCCAGTGCCTGCTCTATCAGGAGGGCGATGACGCGCGCCACCGTGGAGGTCTTCCCGGTGCCGGGGCCCCCGGAGATGACCGTGAAGCGCCCCGTGACGGCCCGGAGCGCCGCGACGCGCTGCCAGTCGGGATTGTCCCCGCCGTCGCGGGGAAAGAGCCGCGCGAGGCCGTCCCGGAGAAGCTTTTCGTCGAAACGGGGCGGCTCCATCGCAAGGCGCGCGGCGATGTTTTCGGCCAGCGATTTTTCGTACTGCCAGTAGCGGTAGAGATACAGGCGCCCGTCTGCATCCAGCACCAGGGGGCGCGTCTCGCCGGGGGCGCCCGCGATGCCCGATTTGCCGAGCGCCGCCAGCCACCGCTTTCCGTCCGGGAGAGTCTCCGCCAGCAGGGGATCGTCGCCGGAGGCGGCCGCGCCCAGCGCGTCGCCGAGTGTTTTTCCCGCGACGGACGCGAGGTCCAGGCAGGTGTCGCCGGCGCCCACGCGGCTGCTCGCCAGGGCGCCCGCCAGGGCGGCGGCCGGCTCCCCGGTGTGTTCCGCGAGGAAGCGGAAGAACTCCCGGTCCAGGTCGGTGAAGGCGGCGGCTTCGATGAGGCGCGCGATATCAGCCAACGTTCCCACCTCCCGCGACGTACGCGTCCAGACGCTCCATCAGCTCGGCGGAAGGCCTGTCGAAGAAGACGCCGCGCCCGGGCGCTCCGGGATCGACGCCGCGGACGAAGAGGTAGAACGCGCCGCCGAAGTGCGCGTCGTACCGGTAGCCCGGGAGCGTGCGCCGCAGGTGGCGGTGGAGCGCCACGGCGTAGATGTGGTACTGGAGGTGGTACAGATGCTCCGTCATGGCGCCGGACATCCGCTCCTCCGTGTAGTCATCCGCGGAACTTCCCAGGTGGTTTGATTTCCAGTCGAGGATATAGTAGCGACCGTCGCGGCGGAAGACCAGGTCGATGAATCCCCGCACGAAGCCGTTCACCGTGTCGAGTCCCAGGCGTGCGATGATATCGTCCGGCGTGGCGGGAAGGTCCTTTCTGCCTTCGAGGATGATACCGGCGAGGCCCGCCGGAGTGATGCCCGCCGCCGGGAAGTAGAACTCGAGCTCGTGGAGCCGGTCATCCACGCCAATCTCCGAGAGGCACAAGGAGCCGCCGTCCAGCGATGCCGACAGGACGTTATGCGCCATTTGTTCCATCGTCCCACGCCACTCCGCGCCGAAGCGGTGGCGTTCCAGGCAGGACGATATGAGGTCGCGTGACGCGGGCGAGGAGGGATCGGCGAAGTCTATCTCCTCGAAAATGGCGTGGATGATGTTCCCCGCCCGGGTGCCGCGCGGGAAGCCGTGGACGGACTGGCCCGGTAGCGCCGGTTCCTGTTCCGCCGGGGCCGATGAGTCCCGGTCGCGCCCGTCGTCCCATTCCGCGGCGTTGAAGACCAGCGAGGAGAAACTCGTGAGCGACCACCGGCGCCGGATATCGCCCCGGAATTCGCGGCACTCCGGCCGCGCCGCCGACGCGGCGGCACGATAGCGCGGCGCCTCCTCCGGAGGTAGCACCGTTACAACGATCGTTCCGTCAGAGGCTTCAGCCAGGTCGCGGAGGTCATCGAACATATCCTGGTGCGTGAGGTCCAGTTTCCTGTCGGAGCTTTTCGCCAGGAAGGCGTCCCAGTCGGTGACGCGGTGGTGGTGGAAGGCGAAGAACGGCGCCGACAGGCTGGTGTCGTTGATGCGGCCCCAGGCGATATAACAGCGGCGCTTGGCCCGGGTGAGTGCCACGTACAAAAGCCGCATGCTTTCCGAGAGCTCCTCGGCCAGGGCCCTGGCCCTGCCGGTGGCGCCTTCATCATCGGACGCGCCCAGGTCCAGGACGGGGCGGTTGCCGTCTTCCGGGTCGTGGTACGTACTGGCGCCGCGCAGTTCCGCCGCGTCGAAGAGGCACGGGCAGAAGACCACGGGAAACTCCAGGCCCTTGCTCTTGTGCATGGTTATCACCCTGACGGCCTTTTCGTCGGTCTCCAGGCGGATCTTCGTTTCCTCGCTCCGGTC
Organism: Spirochaetota bacterium; assembly: GCA_017998375.1. Lineage (GTDB taxonomy): Bacteria > Spirochaetota > UBA4802 > UBA4802 > JAGODF01 > JAGODF01. The sequence goes on along the minus strand of JAGODF010000267.1, from coordinate 1,558 downwards.
CGCCTCGGCGCGGCGCCCCCTCAGCCATTTCAGCAGTCCTTCGGCGCCCAGGCCCTCGCCCTGCTCGGCGCGGTGGAGAACCTCTCCCAGGTGGAGTACGTTGGTGAGGCGGCGCTCCCCGTCCTCGAACGATATCAGCCTCGTGCGGACGGCAAGGTCGCGGAGCATGGCGCTGAACATCGGCATGAAGCCGCCTTTTTCCCAGGCGGTGCGGTACTCGGCGAACGACGCCGATACGCGGAACGCCTCCTCGTCATCGGCGCTGGCGCGCGCTATCTCCGCCGCGCTCTTACCCCAGAACTCCGTGGCGAGCGCCGCGTTCACAAGCCCCGTGTCGGAGGGCTCCGCCACGGCGGCCAGGACGCGCTCAAGCTCCAGGGCCTCCCTCGTCTCGAAAACGCTTTCCGTGCCGTAGGACACGCAGGGGACGCCGATGGCCCGGAGATATCCGGTCACGACGTCGGCCTGGTGGTGCTTTCTCACCAGGACGGCGATGTTCGCGGCGGTCTCGCCGCCGTCCAGTAGCCGGGCGATCTCCGCGGCCGTGTGACGCGCGGCGAGGTCGACGGCGGTGCCCTTGTTTACTTTTCCCGTGGGGCGGCCGTTGCTCGTCATGTTGTCGGCGTGCGCTTCGTCGATGAACCAGATGGTGAGAGGGACGGCGCCGGAGGCGTCGTCATCGCGGGCCGGCCGCACCTCCGTGAAGCCGATGCCTTCCAGCACGAACGGCCGATCCGTGCGCGACGCCAGGCGCGTGAAAACCGTGTTCACGGCCTTCACCAGTCCCGGGTTGGAGCGGTGGTTCTCGGCCAGGGACCAGCGGCGGTCGCAGTCGGCGGCGGCGCGCAGGTAGGCGAATATGTCAGCGCCGCGGAACCGGTAGATCGCCTGCTTGGGATCGCCTATCATGAAAAGCGGCGTGCCGCCCCTGCCGAAGGCGGTGCTGAAGATCTCGTACTGCAGCGGGTCCGTGTCCTGGAACTCGTCGATGAGGGCAGCGCGGAATTTTCCGCGGACTGCCAGCGCCAGGGGCGAGCCTGCGTCGCCGCGGAGCGCGCGGTGCATCCCGGAGAGGAGGTCGTCGAAGGTGCGCGCGTTCCTGCGCTCGCGGGCGGCCTCCAGGAGGCGCGGGGCGCCGTCGAGAAACTCCGTCTTCATGACGAGGTACCAGTCCCGCGCCAGCGATTCCAGGGAGTCCCGCGCGTCGTTGAAGCGCTGCCAGAGTTCGAGGAAGGCGTGGCGCGGCGCAGTCTTCCCCTTGTTCGCCGTGTCGTTGATGTGTGACGAGGTGAAGTAGCCGATGTTCTTGTACGCGGCGAAGGGATCGCCGCCGGAGAAAAATTCGTCCATCTCCGCCAGCCTGTCGCCGAGGGAATCCTTCCGTATCCTCCCGCCGTGGAGGCGCTTTTCGTCTACCGCGGCCAGCAGGAGCGCGCTGATCTCGCCGCGCGCTGCGCGCCACGCGCCGGACGCTTCCGCGAAGAGCGATACCGCTTCGGCGAAATTTTTTTCGATGGACGATATATCAGGCTTTTGCGGTCGCGGGACGATACGCGTG
>JAGODF010000266.1 GCA_017998375.1 Spirochaetota bacterium | reverse complement strand
CATGCGGACCAAGATACTCAAACTCCAGCAGTCCTACGGTCTCAGCGCCAATTTCAACATCATAGCCCACAGCATGGGCGGGCTGGTATCACGCTGCTATATTGGAAGGTTCCCTTACACGGTCGCCGGCCTAGTGACGTTGGGAACGCCACATAAAGGTTCGCCTCTTGCAAATTCCGGCCAGTGGATAGCCTTCTTCGTGGGCGCCACGGCGGCGACCCAGCAGCTGACACCCAGCTACGTGAATAATACCTTCAACGTGGCATATCCCGTATCGAGCGCCCGTCTTGCAAACAGCGGCAAAATCTACACCATCGCCGGCGACGGCGACGGATGGGACTGCTGGGGATGGGGCGGCGAGCTCCAGGTGGGCTGGGACATCCTGACCACCATCTACTGGCGTGACAGCGACGGCGCCGTCGCCCGGGGCGACGAGCAGATTTCAGGCGCAACGCACGTGGCTTCATTCTCGAGCTATGATCACATGGAACTGGTCACCAAGGCCGACGTGGCGGCCAAGGCGGCATCGTACCTGAGATAAGCGACAGACAGGCATTCTCTCCATGGAAGGCGCGGATTCCAACCCGCGCCTTCCTCGTTTTCCGGCAGGCCGCCAACATCGCGGCGCATCATATCACCCCCTCATTAATCCTTGACATTCCCGGGGCTTTCCCGTATTTTACTATAGATGCTTCAGATTGAGTTCCGGAGGAACATACTATGGGTAAGATATATATCGTAGCGGCCGCGGCGGCCCTGCTGATGTTTTCCGCAGATTCCTACTCCGCCATCACGGTGGAATCGGTCGAAGGGAAAGTCGCCTACAAGGACGGTGGAGCCTGGAGACCGCTGGCCAGAAACTAGGCGCTCAGGGAAGGCACAAGAATATCGACCGGCGTGGCCTCTTCGGCCGTGATTAAGATAGACAACGCCACAGTCACCGTGCGCCCCATGAGCATGATGGGTATCACCAGAAACATGGTAAAGGACGGGATCTCCAGCACCAACCTGGGGCTCAAATACGGCGGCGTCAACGCCAGGGTGGCGAAAATCAAGAACATACGCACCAACTTCAAGATATCGACCCCCATTGCCACGTCGAGCGTCCGCGGCACCGAGGAGGAAGTGACCTACGGGCCCCGGTCGGGAATGGTGGTGAAGGTTATCGCCGGGCTGGTGAAGCTCGAGAATCCGAACGGCGTGAGCACCACCGTGGGCAAGTTCCAGAAGTTCCAGCTCAAGCGGGGCAATCCCCGGCCACAGTCACTGCTCTCGGGATTGCGTGGGGGCTCCATGATCAACGTGATGCCCGACGACATCACGGAAACAGAACGGGACTTCTTCGAGTTTTTCGGCGAGGAACTCGGCAACAACCCGGGAGACGAGGGGTTGATATTCGAGCAGTTCCCCAGCGCGAAGATCAATGCAAGGATCGTATTCCCCGCACCATAAATACACAGAGAACCGGCTCCAGCTTCGACCGGACGTTGCCGAAGCTGGAGCAAAGCCTGTCTTCACGAACGATTACCACAGCAGGAGCATGTATATGAAAAGAGTTTTTACCTTCCTGGCGGCACTGGCACTCACGACGCCGCTGCTCTCGCAGGACATATCCGAAATCACCGTCATCAACAGCATCGCCGACAAGCCCGCGGCGAGTTTCTCCGACGCCGTGCAGCTTTTCGTGCTCGTTACCGGCGGCAGGGCAGCGGGCCATGACGCGAGCATGAAACTCGCCGGCGTCCAGAAGGCGGTCCGCGGCATGAACTACCGGGCCGATTCCCCGCTCCGCCGCGGCGCCCTGGCGCTGATGATCGCGCGGCACATGGACCTCCGCGGCACGATGCTCTACTCCATTTTCCACAGCGAGCGGTACGCCTACAAGGTCTGCGTGACCAACCACTTGATGGACTCCGACGGGAGCGAGTGGGACAGGCTCTCCGGCGGGGAACTGGTTGAGATCATGCGGAAAGTTTCGGCTGGCAAGGGAGGCGGCAACTGATGAAAAAGACAGCGGCTTGCATCATACTCTTTCTCTGCGCGCTTTCCATGCCGCGGCTGCTCCACGCGGAGGCGGCGGCGACCGACGAATCTCTCTCGCAGTACCAGGCCGACGAGGACATGCGGATACTCCGTCCGGCGACGCATCCCTTCACACCAAGCTACGGCGGATGGTTCTCCCCCATGTTCATGGACGACAGAAGAGGCACGTCGGACAACCCGTACGAGCTCGGCCTCGCGGTGGTGAACACCAGGCTCTGGCTGAAATCGACACTCTGGGGAAACAGTTTCATCTACCTGCGCGGCCGCTATGTCTTTGAAGGAGCGATCATCGAGGAGGGCGTCGATATCGACGACACGAACAACCTGTTCGACCTGGACCTCGGCTTCATCAAGATAGGAAACGACAGCGACACGCTCCAACTCTTCCTCGGAAGGAAGTTCTTCCTCATGGGCACCGGCATCGTGATGAACGGCAGGGCCGACGGCGCGGAGGCGCGGCTCTACTCCCGGTACGTCGATATCATGCTGATGGGCGCCTACACCGGCCTTTTGAAAAAGGACAACAATCCCTACAACATGAGCGAGCGCGACTACTCCGACGGCTCCCGCCGCGTCTTCGTGGGAGGCACGCTGTCGCGCACCTTTTCCGGCCAGACCCTCTACCTCATGGGATTGGCGCAGATTGACCAAGGAAAGGAGGAGGATACGGCAAAGACCCGCTACCAGACGCAGTACTACGGCGCCGGCGCCAACGGCGTGGTCTTCGGCACCATGCGCTACTACGGCGAGTTCATCTACGAGATGGGCACGAGTTACATGGGAGTGACCAACCAGAAAGCGGACATCGCGGCGCACGCGGGGAACTTCGGGATAGATTACTACATTCCGGCTTCCGCGCGGCCGGCGTTCATGCTCCAGTACGCCTACGGTTCCGGCGACCCGGAAAGGGATGACTACACGTCGCCGATCGGCAATACGGCGGGGGACGATACCGGCTTCCTGAGCTTCGGGACCTTCACCGGCGGCTACGGCCTGCGCCCGGTGCTGGCGAACATCCACATCATCCGCGCGGGCTTCTCCCTGGCGCCGTTCCATGGCGCCGCGACGCGCGCGTTCCGGCAGATAAGCTTTCTCTTCAAGTATTCATACTACATGAAGTACGACACCGAGGCCGCCATCAATTACGGCGAGGCGCCCTTCGAAGAGCGCGACCTTGGCCACGGCGGCGACATCGCCCTCCGCTGGCGAGTCTTCTCCGACGTGTCGTTCTTCGCAAACTACGGCATCTTTTTGCCGGGCAAGGCCTACTCCACCGACGAGGAAACGCGGCATTTCTTCATGGGGGGGATGAATTTGTTCTTCTGACCTCACTGGTTAAAGGCAACCACAGAGGCACGGAGGCACAGAGAAAAGACAAAGGCAAGGATTCACGCGCAGACGTAAAAGGCGCATAAAACGACAAAAGCGCGTCCCGGCATGACGAGGACGCGCTTTCGTGTTTGTGGAACGTGCTCTTCCTGCCGATAAGTACCCTGATACGGAGGCACCCCCATGGATCTCAAGCTCTGCAAGTTCTGTCCCCACCACGAGCGCGCCGGGCGCGGCTTCGTGCTCTGTTCCCACGGAGAGGGCCTCACCATGCGGCAGGCCTGGCCCCGTGAAGAGGGCGCGCGCGAAGTGCTCCCCTGTCCCATGCGCGACGAGTAGCGCGATTGGCAAATCGCGCCTTCGCTATTTCCTGATGAACGTCCCCTCCTCCAGCTCGCGGAACGCCTGCCGCAGCTCCTCCTGCGTGTTCATCACTATCGGCCCGTGCCAGGCGACAGGCTCGCGCAGGGGCCTGCCTGAAACCAGGAGAAACCTCGCCGGCTTCCGCCCCGACTCGACAACCACCTCATCGCCGTCGCCGAGGACCACGAGCGTGGTGTTATCGCGCATTACGCCATCCCCGCCAAACTGCGCCTCGCCGCCGATCACGTAGGCGATTGCCGTGTGCCCGCGCGGTACCGGATGATGGAAGACCGCGCCCGCCGCAAGCTCCACGTCCAGGTACTCCGGCTCCGTCACCACGTCGGTCACGGGGCCCCGTGTGCCCGCGACGCTGCCGGCGATGATCCTCACCGTGACGCCCGGCGCCGGCTCCACCGCGGGAATATCGGCCGCCTTCACCTCGCGATAGCGGGGCGGCATCATCTTGTGCTTCGCCGGCAGGTTCGCCCAGAGCTGGAATCCGTGCATGGAACCGCGCGCGTCGCCCTGCGGCATCTCCTGGTGGACGATGCCGCTCCCGGCCGTCATCCACTGCACGTCTCCCGCCGAGATCACGCCGCTGTTGCCCAGGCTGTCGCCGTGCTCCACGGTGCCCGCAAGCATGTAGGTGATGGTCTCGATGCCCCGGTGCGGATGCCAGGGAAATCCCTTCAGGTACTCCTCCGGCCTGTCGGAGCGGAAATCGTCCAGCAGGAGGAACGGGTCGAACAGCTCCGTGTCGCCGAAGCCGAACGCGCGGCGCAGTCTCACGCCCGCGCCTTCCATGGTGGGGCGGCTCTGGTATGCCCTCACTGCTTTCCTGACCTCTGACATGATCGCCTCCTTAATACGAAGAAGTAGCCGAATTATTGGGAAATATCAGAAACGACAACATGCTGAAAGCCAGCAGTGAAGCGAGCAGAAAACCGTAGATGGTTTTCACGGCAAACTCGTTGCCGATAAATGAACAGATGATATCCTTGAAGAACCGGTCAAACAACGCGAGGATGAAAAACATCATGGAAAATCCGATGGTGCCGCCGATCGCGGGGTTCGACCAGGTTCCCCGCCATGGAACACGGGGGTCCCAATTGGCAACCACCATCCAGACAACGGCAACCAGCAGGACGAAAGGCATACCCGTATATGTAACGACATGGATAAATCCATGAGGATCGCTCTCTCCGAAGAATACGCTTTCCATGCCCGGGAAGATGCGCGGGAGCAGCGAAAGAACCACGAATAATCCCAGAAACGACATCAGATAGACCTGGATCACGGGCGGAGTGGAAACAACCACATTGAGAATAAACGAGATTCCTCTCATACCGCCGAATTGGGATACTACCATGAATATAGATGTTATTACAATCGCGGATATCAGGACAAGGTAGGCAAATGGCGCCTCGAGCACCTTGATCAGCCATGAAAACAACTCGCCGATAAAATCCCGAATCTTCTCGAAAACCGATTTGGTGTAATATCTGTTCATGCGTGAACCGACACGAGGCGCGATGTGTATATCGCGCCTTCACCCGGGACCTGGCCCGCGGCCGAACCTCAACTCTCGAACAGCGAGATGACGTAGCGCGTGAGCTTCGACGGCTCGATGCCGATGGGGTCGATGGCCTCGAGGAGCCCGGTGCTGAGGAAAATGATCTGGGCGACACGGGCGAGGAACTCCATGTCGAACTCCTCGCGTTTCACGGGAGGCATGACCGGGGTCCCGCTTTCCTTCGTCTGCGCCACGAGCTTCTTGTACAGGTTCAGGTGATTGCGGAAGAAATGCCGTATGGGGTCCCTCATCTTCTCATCCTGGAGCCCGTAGAGCATGAGGTTCACGAAGACCTTTATGTTCGCCTCGTTGAGCACGAAGCGCTCGATGCCGAGAAGCGTGGACAGGAAGAACTTGTCCTGATCCAGCTGGGGATTGTTGACTATCTGCAGGTGCTCCTGCTCTATCTCCTTGAAGAAGTCCCGGATGAGCTCCTCGAAGAGCGCTTCCTTCGTGGGGAAGTAATAACGCAGACCGCCCTTGGATATTCCGGCCTCGTCGGCGACGTCCTGCATGGACACATAGGAATAGGC
>JAGODF010000265.1 GCA_017998375.1 Spirochaetota bacterium | reverse complement strand
CCATTCTCCCCGGATTGCCGTAGCCGTACACGAGCACCTTGAACTCACCACTATCCACTACCGGTTCTTCTTGTCGACGGTGTTCCCCATCGAATCCACCAGTTCCACCTCAAGCGGCATCTGCCCAAGTGCGTGCGTGGCGCAGCTCAGGCAGGGATCGTACGCGCGGATGGCCATCTCGACGCGGTTCATCATCCCCTCCGTGATCTCCGACTTTCCGTTGAACACCTTGCTCGCGACATAGTTGACCGCCCGGTTCATCGGCTCGTTGTTGTTTGTGGTCGATACGATCAGGTTCGCCATGACAACCTTGTCCTCGTCGTCGATCCGGTAATGATGGAAGAGCGTTCCCCGGGGCGCTTCGACGAGACCCACCCCTTCCTTCTGTTTGACACCCTTCTTTACAAGCTCTCCCTTCATGAGGTCGGGATCGTTGAGAAGCTGCTTTATCATCTCCGCCGAGTGGAGAAGCTCTATCAGCCGCGCGTAGTGCATGTGCATCGACATGTGGTTCGGCTTGCCCTTCGTATAGGCCTTGTATGCCTCGAACTCCTTCTGCGCCAGGGGCGTCGGGATGAAGTCGGCGGTGTTCAGGCGCGCCAGCGGTCCCACCGTGTACCATCCGTCCTTCTTGCCGAGCGACTTCAGGTAGGGGAACTTCATGTAGCTCCACGACCTGACTTCCTCGCCGATGTGTTTCAGGTACTCCTGGTAATCGACGTCGTTCAGGATTTTCTTTCCTTCAGCATCGACAGCCCTGAGGACCCCGTGATAGAGGTCGAGCGCGCCGTCCTTGCGGACGAGGCTCAGGTGGCTGGAGGGGAACACCGCGAAGTTGTCCAGCATGTCGGCGTTCTTCGCGTGGTAGCTCTTGAAGAAGTCGAGAGCACCCTGCGACCACTCGATCATCTTGTCGATGTTGAGCGGGTCCGCGCCCTTGAGGAACGAGTCCTTCTCGGCCTGGGTGAGGTGCTTGTTGATGCCGCCGGGTATGGCGCCCGTGCCGTGGATTTTCTTGCCGGCCGTGGCGAGGATGATCTCCTGCCCGAACTTGCGCATCATGACGCCCTGCACTGCAAGGTCCTTGTGCTCGAGCGCCACGCCGATGACGTTGCGAATAGCGGGATCCGCGTCGGCGCCGAAGAGCAGGTCCGGCGACACGAGGTGGAAAAAGTGCAGCGCGTGTGACTGGAACATCTGCCCGTAGTGCATCAGCCTGCGCATCTTCTCTCCCGTGGGGGTGAGCCCCTCGCCGGTGCCCGCGCCGACTATCACGTCAACCGCCTTGGCGGCCGCCAGGTGGTGGCTCACCGGGCAGATGCCGCAGAGCCGCTGGACCAGCACGGGCATTTCCCAGTAGGGCCTGCCCTGCGCGAACCGTTCGAAACCGCGGAACTCCACGATATGCAGCCGGGACTGCGAAACATTGTTGTTGTCATCCATCTGGATGGTGACTTTTCCGTGTCCTTCTACCCGCGTAACGGGTTCTATGGTGATTTTACGTGCCATGTTATTATCCCCTATCAATCATATTTGAAGACTTCGTACGGCAGGGTGAGTTCCTTGCCGGTGACGAGCGCTACGAGAGCTTCCCAGATGAGGTCCGCCCTCGGGGGGCATCCGGGCAGGAAGTAGTCGATCTTCACGATCTCGTGGCAGGGATACACCTTGTCAAGTATCATCGGAAGCTCGTCATCGTTGGGGATGATCTTGTCGTCCACCGTGGGACTGTTGAGGTACGCCTCATCGAGGCACTCCTTCACGGGGATGCCGTTGCGCATCGCGGGAAGGCCGCCCATGATGGCGCATTCCCCCAGGGAGATGAGGATCTTGCAGTTCTTGCGGAACTCACGGAGGTTCTCCACATTCTCGCTGTTGCAGCATCCGCCCTCGATGATGCCGATATCGCACATTTTCGTAAACTTCTTTATGTCGTCGACGGGAGACTTGTTGAATTCTACCAGCTCTATGAGCTGCAGTATCCTTTCGTCGATGTCAAGGAACGACATGTGACATCCGAAACATCCCGCTAACGAAGCCGTGGCTACTACAGGTTTGCTCATTTCATGTTCTCCTTGTTAGTGTCACTCGTAACCGGCAATCGCGCGCCGGGCCACTCATTTCTCGATGTCGCTGCCTATCTGCTTCGCATCGAACTTTCTGGAGCCGATGGGCACCTGGAATCCGACTTCCTTGCGGAGAATCGCGCCCACCGGGCACATCTCCATCGCCTTCTGCGCCTGTTCCTCGGTAAGCCCGGCGGCGAGCGCGGAATCTATGCTGATGATCGTCTTCGCGCCCCGCTTCACCAACCCGAACACCTTCTTTCCGTCGGGTGATTTCACCGACCTGACGCAGCGCAGGCACTGCACACAGCGGTTGCCGTCGATGTAGATTTTCGGGGAACCGGCGTTGACCTGACGCACTGGAAAAAGGTACGGGAACCGGGGCACCATCATCCGGTAACGGTACCCGAGCGCCTGGAGCTCGCAGTTTCCGCTCTTCTCGCAGGTGGGGCACATGTGGTTCCCCTCGACGAACAGCATCTCGACGATGGCCTTGCGAAGCTCCTCGAGCTCCGCGGTATTGGTCTCGACCATCATGCCGTTGCCCACGGGCGTGGTGCAGGCGGCCATGTTGCGCCCGCCGACCTTTACCGTGCAGATGCGGCAAGTCCCCGCGGGCTTGAGGCCTTCGAAGTTACAGAGCGTGGGGATGTAAATCCCGTTGGCCTTCGCCGCCTCGACGATAGTCTGACCGGCCCTGGCAACGCATTCCTTGCCGTTGATTTGTATTTTAATTTCGCTCATTTTAGTGTCCCTCTATATTCGGAATCCTTCCTGCCGCCTCGCAGGAAGCCTTGACTGCCGACGCCAGATCAAACTCGGTGATAAAATCGACGTTCCTGTTAATCTTCGATTCGTACAGGTCCCTGAAGTTCTGGATCGTGGTGAGGATCGGGTTGGGCGATGTCTGGCCGAGCCCGCAGCGGCTTCCGGCCTTGACAAGTTTGCACCAGGACTCGAGTTCGTTCAGGTCCTTGGCCGTACCCTTGCCGTTCATGATTTTTTCAAGCTTGCCCTTGAGTATCACGTTGCCCGCGCGGCACGGAACGCACCAGCCGCACGATTCTTCCACGAAGAAATCCATGAAATTGTGCACCACTTCCAGGAGATCCCTGTCGGGGCCGATGATGATCATGGAGCCGCCGGTCGCGAGGTCGTCGAAACAGATCCTGCGGCCAAAGTCTTTCTTCGATATGCAGGTTCCGGAGGGACCTCCCACCTGGACGGCCATGGCTGGCCTGCCGCCGCACTCCTCCAGCAGGGTCTGCACCGTGGTGCCGAATTCCACTTCGTATATGCCGGGTTTGCTGCAATCGCCCGACACGCTGAGGAGCTTGGTTCCCGCTGACTGGGCGGTACCCATCTTCTTGTACCACTCGCCGCCCTCGAGGATGATCTTCACCGCGGCGCAGAACGTCTCCACGTTGTTCACCGTCGTCGGCTGGTCGAGATAGCCTTTCTGTACCGGGAACGGTGGCCTGTTCCGCGGTTCGCCGCGTTTCCCCTCGGCCGACTCAATGAGCGCTGACTCCTCGCCGCAGACGTACGCTCCCGCACCGAGCTTGATCACTATTTCGAAATCCCCGAGGACCCCTTTCTTTGCAAGGTCCTGGAGAGTCTTGTCCAGGTAGTTCTTCAGGTAGGCATACTCCGCCCTGAGGTAAAGGACGCCTTCCTTCGCCCCCACGGCATGGCCGGCGATCGCCATCCCCTCGAACAGCATGTGGGGAAGCTCGGTGAGGATCACCCTGTCCTTGAAGGTGCCGGGTTCGCCCTCGTCGGCGTTGCACACCACGTAATGCTTCGCTCCCTCCGCCTTGCGGCAGAATTCCCATTTCATCCCGGTGGGGAAACCAGCGCCGCCGCGGCCCCGGAGATTGGAAATTTTCATCTCCTCGATCACCGCTTCGGGCTTCATCGAGAGCGCCTTCTTCAAAGACGACCCGATGTCGTACGGGGCGAATATCACCTGCCCCTTCTTCTGGATGTTGTTACGCACCATCGCATGAACGAGCTCGGACTGGTTTCGCCCGTCACCGGGATCTTTCACCATATCCCTTACGTCCTTCCCCGCCTTCATGCCCTGCACGAGGTCCTTCACCCTTTCGGGGGTGAGGCTGGTAAAGACCACTCCGTTGATGATAGCCGCAGGCTCCTGGTCGTTCATTCCGATGCAGGAGGTTGTAAAGAGCCCTATTGTACCGTCGGTCGTAGTGTTCCCGAACGAGCATCCTGCTTCCTTTTCGAAGGCGCTGAACACCCCCGCGTACCCCTTCATCATGGAAACCGCGCTGTTGTTCAGGTAGACCGAATACTTGCCCACCGGGTTCTTGGAGAAAAAATGATAGAATGTCACAACCCCGTCGACGTCCACTCTCGAAAGCCCCAGCTCGCCGGCTATCTCCCCAACCGAATCGTCGGACACGCATCCGAGTTCCGCCTGCACATCCCGGATGATGTCAAGTAGCCGGGTCCTGTCCCTGTTGTACCTCTCAACAATTCCCTTGATACTTCCCATTTTGACCTCTTTGTAGTGTAGGTGTGTGGATATCATTGTCGTGACTGAACAATGTGCCAAATAATGGCTAGCAACCAAACTATGGGGTGTTCTAACGCGCAAGCAAAAATTGTCTGCGGCGGGGTCTGAATACAAAATTTTTTTCTGCTTCGAAAACTAAAAGCAGTGAAGGAAAGATGGGCTTGCGTTTGTTACGGGGACATACTAATTATAATATCAACAGCTAACCATCTCATCCCGGCAGGAACACATTGAACCGCACCCACTTCCCGGTTTCGGATTCCACCCATATTCTCCCGCCGTGTTTCTCGATGATCTTCCTGCACATGTACAGCCCCAGGCCGGAACCTTTGATGCCTTCAGTCCCCTTCTGTTTCAGGCGGCTGAACTTCCTGAAAAGCCGGTTCTCGATGTCCTCGGCCGATATGCCCACGCCCTCGTTGCGCACCGTGAAAAGATACCCTCCCTCGGCCGAAGCCAGGGTGATGTCGATCGCCGTGTTCGCGCTGCCGTACTTGATGGCGTTGTTGACCAGGTTGGTCACCACGATCTTCAGGAGGTTCGGGTCCCCCTTGATCTCCGGATTGACGTCTAATCGGGGCTTGAGTTCCATCTGCTTCATGTTGCTTTTATGTTCCGGGACATCCAGGACGGGCTGTATCACGTCCTCCACGAACCGGATGTTCTCCTTGAACGACTCCAGGTTGTCCATCTCCATCTTAGAGAGATCCAGATAGTTGCGGATGATGTCCTCCAGGTAACTGCAGTTGCGCAGTATCGATTCGACGATCTTCTTCTGTTCCGGATCCAGGTTTCCGAAGTAGCCCATGTGCAGGGTCTCCGCGGTGGTGTGGATGACCGAGGTGGGGCTCTTCAGCTCGTGGGACACGATGGCCATGAGGTCGAGCATCTTCGAGTCGGAGGCGCTTTCCCTGGCCTTGAGCGCGTTTTTCACCACCTCCCGGAGCTCGTCCGGGGTGAAGGGCTTCGGCACGTAGTCGAAGGCGCCGAGCTTCAGGGCCTCGCGGGCGGACTCCACCGTGGCGAAACCGGTGAACATGATGACGGTGATCTCGGGGTAGTCCTTCTTGATCCGCTTCAGCACCTCGATCCCGTTGATACCCGGCATCATCAGGTCGGTGATGACCAGGTCGTACTTCGTTTTCGGTATCATGCCGAGGGCTGTCTCGCCGGAATAGGCGTGATCGATATCGTAATCGTCCTTCTGCAGCGTGCGAAGCGTGCTCTTGATGACGATATCCTCGTCGTCGATAACGAGAATTTTCGGTTTTTTATCCATGTCCTTGCTCCGTTGTCCCGCCGCCCG
>JAGODF010000264.1 GCA_017998375.1 Spirochaetota bacterium | reverse complement strand
CTCAGGGACTGCGTGAAATCGAAAAAGATACTCGGCTGCGGCGTCCCGCTGGGGTCCTCCTTCGGCATGGTGGACTACTGCCGCATCGGCGGCGACGTGGCGCTGAAGTGGGAGGACCGGCTTCTCTCCTTCATGCGGTACCGCGAGCGCGTGGACACAAGGCATTCGCTGGAGAGCACCGTGGGCCGCAGGCACCTTTCAGGCAACGCCTTCATGAACGACCCGGACGTCGTCATACTCCGCGATGAGAACAACAGCCTCACGCCCGAGGAGAAGTCGACCCTCTTCCAGCTGAATAATCTCTTCGGGGGCCTGGTCTTCACCTCCGACAACGTAGCGACCTACTCCGACGCGACCATGCGCCTCTACCGCGCGATGTTCCCACTTCGCGAAAAGAAGATGCGCTCCGTCATCGTCGAGGACGGTCTCTGCACCGCTCGCTTTTCCATAGGCGACCTGGACTATGTTGCCTACGCCAACCTCTCCGACGACGAGCGCTCTTTCACGCTGGAGAAAGGCGTCCTCTTCCGGGGCGATCCCGCCGCGGACACCGGGCGCTTCGTCATAGGAGGCGGCGATTACAGCCTGGGCCCGCACGACACGCACTGCTTTCTTCTCTTACCGGCGAAAGCGCCGTCAATCGCGGGGAGCACCGGGCACATTTTTCCCGGGAGCGAGGTCTCCTCGTTCAAGGCGGCGGGGAAAAAGTTCATCGTGAAGCTCCACGCCGGGGCGCGGCGCCCACTCGATATAATGATACGCGTGGCGAAACCTGGCAGCTACACCATCAACGGCTCGCGCGTCGCCACGGAGACCGTGCTTCCGGAAACCCACATCGTTCGCGCGACCATACGGTGACCCCCATGGAACCTTTCTCTTTACCGTCAACATTGCTTCTCGGCGCGGCGTCCTCCGCATTCCAGATAGAGGGCGGTGACACGGGACACAGCTGGCACCGCTGGTCGCTGGAGCCGGGCCGCATCAGGGACGGGTCCAACTGCTCCGCGGCCTGCGACCACTGGAACCGTGTGGCGGAGGACACGTCCCTCATGAAGAAGCTGGGCCTCCAGACCTGCAGGCTGGGCATCGAGTGGAGCCGCGTGGAGCCGGCGGAAGGGCGCTTCGACGAAAGCGCCATCGCGCACTACCGGGACGAAATTTCGCGCATGCGGAAGGCCGGTATCGTCCCCCTCGTGACCCTGCACCATTTCTCCAACCCGCTCTGGATGGAGGACAGCGGCTCCTGGCTCGATTACTCCGCCGCTGATCGCTTCGAGCGCTACGTGAGGCGCGTAGTCCGCGACCTGGGCGACCTGGTGGCGGACTGGGTGACCATCAACGAGCCGAACGTCTATCTCTACCAGAGCTTCGTCGAGGGCTCCTTCCCGCCGGGCAGGCACAGCATCAGAAGCTATATTAAGGGAGCGAGGGTGATGATACGCGCACACATCCGGGCGTACGCCGCGATACACGGCCTGCGCCGGGAGATGGGCTTTGACGATACCATGGTGGGCGTGGCGCACCACCTCCGGCTTTTCGATCCCCTGCGCGGGACTTTTCCGGAGAGGATGCTGTCGGGCCTCCTCTACCGGCTGTTCCAGGACATCTTCCTGGAGGGGATGTCGTCGGGACGGCACCTCCTTCCGGTCGGAACGGGACATCCTGCCGGAAAAGGAAACTTCCAGGACTTCATCGGCATCAACTATTACAGCCGGGACATGATATCGGCCAGGCCGGGAAAGATCATGCGCGTCCGGGAGGGCGCCCCTGTCAACGACCTCGGATGGGAGATCTACCCCGAGGGACTCTACCGCGTGTGCCGCGACGCCTACTGGCGGTTCCGCAAGCCGGTATACATCACGGAGAACGGCACCTGCGATTTCGGCGACGCCTTCCGCGCCAGATATATCATCGACCACCTGCGCCAGGTGAAACGGCTCCTGAACGACGGCGTGGACGTGCGGCGCTACTATCACTGGAGCTTCATGGACAACTTCGAGCTCGCCGAGGGACTGCGTTACCGGTTCGGCCTGGTCCACGTAGACTTCGACACGCAGAAGCGGACGATAAAGAAAAGCGGGAAGCTGTACGCGGAGATCATCGCGAAGCGCGTGGTGACGAAGAAAATGATCGCGGAACATTCAGACGAGTATTGAGGGGAAAGGAGGCGGGCATGTTCAGGATGCACAGCGGCGTGAAGTTCGGCGTGGATTATTATCCCGAACAGTGGGACCGCTCACTCTGGAAATCGGACCTCGCGCGGATACGGGAGATGGGCGCCACGGAGGTGCGCCTCATGGAGTTCGCCTGGCCCGTCCTGGAGCCGAGGAAGGGACGATACGACTTTTCCCTCTTCGACGAGGTCCTGAAGCTCTGCGAGAAGGAGGGGCTCCAGGTGATCCTCGGCACGCCCACCGCCACCATGCCCGCCTGGCTGGTCGCGGAGGACCCGTCGATAGTGCAGGTGCATCCGTCCGGGAAGGCGAAGGACTGGGGCTCGCGGCGGGAGGCCTGCCTCAACGCGCCTCTGTACCGGAAGCACTCGCTGCGCGTCGTCGAGGCGGTGGCGAAACATTACGGGAAAAGCCACGTCGTCGCCGGATGGCAGGTGGACAACGAGATAGCCCACGAGGGCTCCGACATCTGCGTCTGCGCGCACTGCGCCGGGGCGTGGCATGCCTGGCTCAAGGCCAGGTACGGGACTGTGGACGCGCTCAACCGGGCCTGGGGCGCCGTCTTCTGGGGCCGCACGCTTTCCGATTTCACCCAGGCCCCTGTTCCCCGGGAGCAGGTCTCCACAGACCAGAACCCGGGGCTTCTCCTGGATTACGACAGGTTCTGCTCCGACACCGCGGTGGCGCACGCCGGGCGACAGATAGACATCCTGCGAAAACACGCGCGGCACGGGCAGTTCATCACCACCAACCTCTACATGCCGCCGCTCTCCAACGTGGTGGACATGGAGGAGCTCTTCCGCGACATGGACCTGGTGGGATACGACAACTACCCTGTCTGGGGCGACATGCCGGAACCGCTCCCCTGGTTCTTCAACTCCTTCATCCTGAGTTACATACGGGGCCTGAAGCAGAACCAGCCATTCTCCGTGCTGGAGCAGATCTCCGGCTTCCAGGGCCACGTCTGCCTGGGATACCGCCCGCCGGAAGACCAGATGGCGCTCTGGACCAACCAGGCCATCGCCCACGGCGCGAACCGCATCTGCTATTTCCGCTGGCGCACGGCGCCCTACGGACAGGAGCAGCTCTGTTACGGGATCATCGACGCCGACAACACCGAGACCCGGCGCTACACCGCCATCCGCGACAACATCAGGAACACGCGGGCGATATGCGACAGCATCGGCAGCGAGCCGGTTCCCGCGAAGGCCTGCCTGGTCTACGACATGGACAATATCCGCGTGGTGAAGCGCCAGTACCTGTCAAAGGGGCTGGTCTTCCGCCCCACGCCGTACCACCAGATAGGCTACGCGCCGGAGCTGGCGCGGCATTTCGCGCCGTACGCGCTCTTCGGCATCAACGCCGACGTGCGCACACCCTCCAGCGTAAGCCTCGATCGCTACCGCGTCATCTCCCTGCCACTCTGCCAGATGACGGACGGCGACTTCGTAGACTCACTGAAGGAGTGGGTGCACGACGGCGGCACGCTGATACTCGGCTGGCGCGCGGGCACCAGGGACCGTAGCAACCATTCCGTGAAAATGGAACTGCCGGGACTCTTTTCGGAGCTCGCGGGCGTCAGGATACGCGAGTTCGAGGCCCTGGGCGAAACGAAGGTGGGCATCCGCGTCGGCATCGTCCCGGCGAAGGGGGAGATATGGGCCGATATACTGGAGCCGGGAAGCGCCGAAGTTATCGCGCGCTACACCGACGGCTCGAAATACTACCGGGGTAAGGCCTGCGTCACCGTGAACAGTTACGGCAACGGCCGCATCTGGTACCTGGGCACCTCGCCCAACGAACTGGCGCTTTTCTTCCTGTACCGTAAGATATTCAAAGTTGCGGGGATGAATCCGAAGTTTCGAGGCAAGGGGATCGAGGTGGTGCGGCGAGCGACCCGTGACGGCGGCGAGGTCGATATCGTCCTCAACCACACGGGGAAGAAAAAGCGCGCGCTCGGGGCGAAGCTCGCTCCCTACGGCATGGCCGCGGTGCCGGTGAAGAAGTAGCCACGGAGTGATGCCGGTGAAAGTGGTGCGAGGATAACGACGAAGGAAACCACAGAAGGAGGACGCAGGCCGACGTGGTGATCCTGGTTCGACTCCGCTCACCATGACACAGCCTTGTCATCCCGAGCGGAGTCGAGGGACGCCGCTGCTACTTCATCTCCCTGGCCCGCTCTTTCAGTATCTCGTGCAGGCGCGCCTCGTCTTTCGGGAAAGTGGCCATCATCACCAGGAGCAGGACGCCGCAGACGAGCCAGAAGAGGTTGGCGATGTTGAACGCCAGCAGTCTCCCGAAGCCCACGATGAGCAGGCTGATGATCACCGGTCCGAAACCCTTGCCGAGATCGTCGGTCAGGTTGAAGAGCGAGAAGATGGAGCCCCGCGTCTCCGGCGTGTTCACGTTGAGGAGAATCGCCTTCATGTTGGGGCCGGTGATGGTGATGATGAATCCCGTGAAGAATCCGATGATGATGGGAGCCAGAACAGAGCCGGTCTGCTGGTACGGCGGGTAATTCAACAGCACCGCCATGGGGATGATGCCGGCCAGAGTGGTGGAACCGCAGAGCAGCGGCAGGTACTTCGGCTTTATGTTGTAGACGCGGTTCCCCAGCAGGCCCCCCAGGAATCCGCCCAGTATCGCCCCGCCTCCCACGGCCATGACGATGGTGGTGGCCACCATGACCGAGTATCCCTTCTCCTGGGAGTAGAAATCGTTCAGGTAGATGAAGAAAACACCCCACGGCACGGTGCCGGGTATCCCCTGTAAAAAGACCAGGATGTTCGTCTTGATCTTGAAGAGCTCCTTGTAGAATTTCCAGTTGATGCGCGACGTGTAGACCTTACCGCTCTCTATCAGGTCCTTGAGGCTGTCCTCCGATATCCCGCGCCGGGGTTCCTTCACCGTGAGGGCGAAGAGTATGATGAGCAGGAAGTTCGGCGACGCCACGATGATGAACGGGAGCCGCCACCCGTGCTCGGGGCCGATGGCACCCGCCAAAAGCTGTCCCATCGCGATGCCAAGCCCCTGTGCGAGTCCGATGTAGCCGGCTGCGGAAGCCCTGTTTTTATGCGAGAAATAGTCACCGATAAACGAGTATGTGAGCGGGAGGGCGCCGCCAATGGCGATGCCGGTGAGCGCGCGCAGCCAGAAGAGCTGGTCGTAGTTCTGTGCGAAGCCCGTGAGCAGGCAGGGGATTTCCCCGAGGATGATCACCCAGACGAAAAGTGTCTTGCGAGAAATGAGGTCGGTCAGATAGCCGATCCCCAGGGTCACGAGCCCCCCCAGCACCCAGAAGACGAGGGAGATGTTGCCGCCGAGTTTCACATCCCGTTCCTCGGGAGTGAAACCGAACTCGTTTCCGATCTGCGTAAGGTTCGGCGCCATCAGGTTCTGGTCCGCAAAAAGGAAGAAGCTGATGATCGCGAGGAGGATGACCGCGTAGAGCTCTTTCCTGCCGAAATAGGATGTGTCAGCCATGGTGATCTCCTTTGCCGGTTTTCAACGGATAGACGCGCGGCCTCAACCCGACACGTATGCAGGAAACATGCACGCGGTTGAATGCACGGGCACTACTGCTTGTCGTCAGGATTGAGCTCGCCGACCTGATCCTTCAGATCGCTCAGCCCGTCAGGAAGATTGTCACCCACGGCGCCGGAAACCCGCTCCTTGATGTTTTCCGTCACGGTGCTGCGTACCATGCCGCCAACGCTTCCCTGTATTCTCTTGAGTATGTCCCTTAAACC
>JAGODF010000263.1 GCA_017998375.1 Spirochaetota bacterium | reverse complement strand
CCTCTACGGCGGCGTGTCGGTCCTGTGGAAAGGGCGCGTGGCGAACCTGAAAAGGAAGCAGGGAGCGCAGGTCTTCAACCTGCTGGTGGACTACCGTTCCGAGGACGTCTTCGCCGGCGTCGCCGACGTCTTCATGGAAACAGCGGATGACACCCTGAAAAACGGGGACATGGTCGAAATGAAGGCCGTCTTCATGGACATGATCGCCGGCGGGAATCCGTACCTGCGGGCGAGGGAGATAGTGGAGTCCGGGCGATAGGTCCGCGCGCTACGGGAGACGCACTTCCTTCCTGATGAGTAGCGCCCTGTCCTCCTCGTCGGGATTCACCCTGTAGATCACGCCTTTTCCGTCGGCGATGAGGCTGCGCGCCTGGATGAAGTCCTTGTAGGGGGACGGCGCGCCGCAGACCTTGACCACCAAAGCGCGGGCGAGCCCCGCGCCGCGCACGAATATCTCCCTGTCCCTCTGGAACTTCTCCTCCGGTGATTCCACCCGGCGGAGCGAGAAGGTGGGAATGAAGATGACGCGCGCGCCGCGGTCCCTCATCTCGATGAAGCTCTCGTCGTGGAACACGTCCGCGCAGATGAGGACGCCGAAGGTGACGCCGTGGGACGAGAAGACCTTCCACTCGTCGCCGGGGGTGATCTTTCCCACCTCGGCGAAAAAGAGGTTCCGCTTCCTGTAAAAACCGAGCATCTCCCCGTCGTGGAACACGAAGCAGGTGTTGTACATCCGCTCCCCGTCGAGCTCCGGCATGGAGCCGCCGATCACCGTGGCGTGGAGCTTCGACGATACCGCCGCCATGTAGCGGATCTGCCGCGCCTGGTTGCCGGGCGTCTGGACGTGGTTACCCAGCCTCCGGTTCGCGAAGTAGTACTCGGGGAAACAGACGAACTGCGGCGCGAATTCGCGCATCTCGTCCATCTGCCGCCGCGACACGCGCTCACCCAGCGGGTGCTGGAAAAGTATCAGCCTGATGGTATCCATGCCTTCCCTGAGCCGTTTCCGGCTGTCTCATATCAATCATACACGGAACGGGTTTTTCACGCAACGCAATATTGGACCGGGGACGATAATAATCGCGCGGTAGCGGCGGCCACCGCCGGTTTTTTCTTGACATTCATCGGGACCGGGTGTCTATTCAGCGAGGCCCGTCAACTCCGGGCAATGAACGGTACCGGATGGAAGAGCGGATAGGTTTCCTGAAAAATGTCGACATCCTCTCGGGGTTGAGCGACGCCGAGATAGGAGAGATGCTTCCCTGTTTCGGCGCCCGGGAGTTTCCCGGCGGGGACGTCCTGTTCCGCGAAGGCGATGTGGGGCGCGAGCTTTACATCGTGGAGTCCGGCGAGATCGCGGTCGGGATAAAGATACCGGGCGGCGGGGAGAAGGAGATCGCCCGGATCAGGCCGGGGGACTTCTTCGGCGAGATGTCGATCTTCGACGACGCGCCCCGGTCCGCCACCTGCCGCACGGAACGGGGCGCCGCGCTCCTTTCCCTGAACAGGGACACTTTCTTCCGGCTTATAGACGAGCACCCGGGTATCGCGGTGAAGGTGATGTTCCGCATGCTCAACATCACCACCCGGCGTCTCCGGAACACGAGCCGCTTCGTCGCCGACACCGTGCGCTGGGGCGAGGAAGCCCGCCGCAGGGCGATTACCGACGACCTGACGGGCATCTACAACAGGCGCTACCTGGACGAGGCGCTGAAGGAGCAGTTCGCCGCCGCCCGCGACAGGGGGAAGCCGCTCTCCCTGATGATGGTGGACCTCGACCGGTTCCGGGAGATCAACGAGCGGCACGGCAGCGCGGCGGGGGACGGGGTGATACTCGCCGTAGTGGAAGAGTTCAGGCGGCAGCTCCGGGGAGGCGACATCCTGGCCCGCTACGGCGGCGACGAGTTCACCGTCCTCCTGCCCGGCGCGGACATGGACGCGGCGCTCGGTATAGCCGGGAAGATCCGCGCCGGGGTCGCCGCGCTCGAGTTTCAGGGTGACAGCGCCCTGACCATGACCGTCAGCATCGGGGTGGCATCGTATCCGGAAACGGCTCACGCTCCGGAGGAGCTCAAGGCGGGAGCGGACAGGGCGCTCTACGCGGCGAAGGAACAGGGGCGCGACAGGGTGGTCCCGGCGCGTTGAGCGCGCGGGGCGGCACGACTTCAACAAAGGATATGCGCAATGGACCAGATCAGGGACGAACTCGTTTCCGGCTTCAGGTATGAATCGCTGAAAAAGGCGTTCCTGGTGTCGTGGATATTCATCGTGACGGGCCTCGCGGCGTTTCTTGCGACGGTGCTCGTCGCGTCACTCTTCCGGAGGGGAAGCCTTGCCAATGGCATCGTCACCAACGCCGGAATTTTTATCTTCGTCAACTGCATCCTCATGGCCTTCGCCGGCGTCCACCGCGTCAGCGGGGAAGGGAGCGGCGAGAAAGTACGGACCGTCGCCATCGGCCTCTTGAAAAAAGCGCACCTCTTCCTCGGGATCACCGGGGGACTCGCGGCGCTGTTCATGGCCCTCCTGCTGCTGCAGTTCGGTTTCACCGCGCTGGCGTACATTCCCTACGCGGGGCCGGTCCTGGTGGCGCTGTTGGCCGGCGTTTTCTTCCTGGCGAACGTCGCCGTCATCACCGCGGGGCTGGGCGGCATCGCGCTGCTGCCGCCGCTGGCGACCGAATCCGGTTCCTTCCGCGCGCTTCTCGGGTCGCTCCGGGAGCTCGTCAGGACCCGGTGGCTCAATGTCATCCTGTACCTGCTCATTTCGCTCTCGGTGCTCCTCATCGCAGTCACGGTGCTCTATTATATCATCAGGTACGCCATGGGCATCACCCACGCGGTGCAGTGGAAAATCAACGCGGCCTATCCCCGGCCCCTGAGCGCAATGAACCTCGGGTCCTACGTCGTGGACATCGTGCGCCGCGTCACGCCGTCGGCGGACCCGCTGGGGGCCTACATGGCCTACGGCAGCAGGGTATTCGACTACCTGAATATTTTGAAGATCCTCATCGGTATATCGTACGCGGCCGTGTTTTCCTTCATCGCCTCGTTTCCCGCGGCCGTCTATTTCAGCGTTTCATCCATGTTTTTCAACAGGTTGAGGAACCCGGCGCAGTAGCTCCTGGCCTGATTTCTATTAATAAAGAAAACGCGCGGGCGCCGCGCCCCGGCAGTCGCCGCGCGATCATAACGAGAGGCGGGCACTGCCCGCGCACAAGGGAGGATTCATGGCAGACATACGTTTCGACGGAAAGGTGGCGATAGTCACCGGCGCGGGGAGGGGACTGGGGAGGCTCTATGCCCTGGATCTGGCGCGCCGCGGCGCGAAGGTGGTGGTGAACGATCTCGGCGGGAGCCGCGACGGCAGCGGCGCCGATAAAACCCCGGCTGAAAGCGTGGTGCAGGAGATCAAGTCCGCCGGCGGGGCGGCGGTGGCGAATTACGATACCGTGTCCACCGTGGAGGGGGGCGTCGGTATCGTCAAGACGGCCGTGGACGCCTTCGGCACGGTTGATATCGTCATCAACAACGCCGGCGTCCTCATGGACAGGACCATCCTCAAGATGGGCGAACAGGAGTGGGACACGGTGCAGGACGTGAACCTCAAGGGGACCTTCTGCGTCACGAAACCGGCCTTCGCCATCATGCGCGAGAAGCAGTTCGGGCGCATCGTCTTCACCACGTCGGGCACCGGGCTCTACGGAAACTTCGGGCAGTCCAACTACGCGGCGGCGAAGATGGGGCTTATCGGCCTGATGAACGCGCTGAAGCTCGAGGGCGCCAAGTACAACATCAAGTGCAACACCATCGCGCCCCTGGCGGGGTCCAGGCTCACGGAGGATATCCTCCCGCCCGATGTCTTCAAGAAGCTCCGGGCCGAGGACATCGTCCCCATCGTCCTCTATCTCTGCTCCGACGAGTGCGCCGATACCGGCATGACCTTCAACTGCGCCGCCGGATGGTATAGTCGGACTGCGGTGTTCTGCGCTCCCGGGGCGAAGCTCGGCGACGGGGAAAAGCCGATCACGCCGGAGATGATCAGGGAGCACTGGGCGAAGATCACCAGCATGGACAACGCGGAGATTCTCAACAGCCTCCCGGAAAGCTTCAAGTTCGTCATGTAGGCGGGCGCCATGGAAATTCAAAGCCGCACGTACGAAAAAATCTGCTGGCTCATGTCGCTCGCCGGCATGGCCATCTATCTCTTCAACCGGGGCTGGCGGGCGGGGCACCCGCTCTACGTCTCCAAGGCGCTTGCGGTGCTCTTTCTCCTATGCCTCGCCGTGCACTATGCCGAGGGGCGCTACACGCGGTTCAGCCGGAACGTGATCATCGGCCTGGCCTTCGGTGTGGCGGGCGACGTCTACCTCCTGGGCACCTCGGTGGCGTCGCACTTCCTGCCGGGGCTCATAAGCTTCCTCATCGGGCATGTGTTCTACATCGTTGCCTTCTCGGACAGGAAGGCGCCCCTCAACCGGAAGGCCGCCATCGCCGTGGCGGTGGCGGGAGCGGGCGCACTGGCGGTGCTGGTGCCTTCCCTGATGAGAAGATCGCCGTCACTCGCGGTGCCGGTGCTCATCTACGCGGCGGTAATTCTGGTAATGGTCTACTTCGGAGTCACCAGGGGCGTCGCGGTGCTGGCGGCGGGGGCGATACTCTTCGCGGTGTCGGACTCACTTCTCGCATTCAACAGGTTCGTGAAGGCGGTGAGCTGGCTTTCTCCCGTCATATGGCTCACCTATTACGCGGGACAGGCCCTTATCACCCTCTCGGTGAAGAGGCAGGACGAACTGCCGCCAGCGAAACCGGTGGAAAAACCGGTGGTGAAGGTTGATACCGGCGCCGTTACGCCAGCGGAGAAGCCGCGGTCCAGTTCGCCTCATCGACCACGAAGTCTGAGAAAACCGAAGGCGCTTCACTCTGCATGATCTTCAGCATCTGGAGGCAGACCCGGCGGATCTCCCACTGCGCGCTCCTGTGAAGGCGCAGTGCGAAGATGAACCGGAGCTCGCGGAAGTTCGCGCTGAAGACGATCTGGCTTTCGAGCGCGTTGGGGAGGACGAAACGGGCGTCCTCCTTTTTTATTTCCAGCTCGCGGAGCCGGTTGTAAGCCTTCCGTGACGTTTCGATATATTCACGAAACACTCCCAGCGCCTGCGGGTTCGCCGCGATCTCCGGGGGCACCACGTAGTTGAACTCGCCCTCGTTTACGTAGCGCTGGGACTGCTGTGAGAAGCTCGCCAGGCGGTGGCGCACCAGTTGGTGCGTAAAGGCGCGCGACGCCCCCCTGATGCGGAACGATGCGCTGGCGTGCTCCAGTATCGAATGGTGGCCGTTCTTGATGCAGTTCCGGATGAAGTTCTTCTCGGTGCCGTCGCCTATTCTGTCCAGGGAAAGGTAGCAGGTGCGGCCGGCCTCCTCGATGAGCTTCTCCCCGTTGGGTGTGATTGCAAGCAGGGTTACTTCGGGTTTCAGTATTTCCATGGGCGCTCCGCGGGGTATGCCGTATTATGCGGCGATATTGAACTATAAAGGTGTATTCTATAGAATCCGCTCTCCGCGTCAAGCGGCATATCCAATTGGACACTGGCCAATCTGCTGATTAAGGAGAAGTCAGTGCTGGAGAGAACGCGGATATGGATACACTCTGGAAATGCGAACAGTTCATTCCCGGAAAATTCAATTTTTCTGTGGTCAGCTATAAATAGTAAATTTTCTTGTGGCTGAATATTATATTTTTAAGTATAATATAAGCACAGCCGGGTTAATACCGGCCAGTCAGATATATATAATTGTTAATGTCCCTTACGGGGATAAAAATCCCTCGACTTAAGTCGAAGACTTTAGTATGCTTGCGGGATGGAAAACTACAGGAGATCGAGCCATTCGGTATATGATATCAAGTACCATATAGTATGGATA
>JAGODF010000262.1 GCA_017998375.1 Spirochaetota bacterium | reverse complement strand
CTTCCCACTATAAAGTACTGCACGGACCGCAACGCGAAGGTGGTCCTCATCTCCCACCTCGGAAGGCCCAAAGGGAAGCGCGTCCCGGAGATGAGCCTCGCCCCGGTCGCTAAAAGGCTCGCCGAATTATTAAAGAAGGAAGTGAAGTTCATCGAGGACCCGATCGGCGACGAGGTGAAGAAAAAGATCGACGCGATGAAGGCGGGCGAGGTGGCGCTCCTGGAGAACATCCGGTTCTACCCGGAGGAGGAGAAGAACGACGACGCGTTCGGGAAGCTCCTGGCGGGACTGGGGGAAGTCTACATCGACGACGCCTTCGCGGCGGCGCACCGCGGGCACGCGTCCAACGACGCCATCACGAAGCACATCGGCGAGGTCGCGGCCGGTTTCCTGCTCGAGAAGGAGATCGAGTATTTCAACAAGGCGCTCCTTGACCCGGAGAGGCCGCTGGCTGTGGTGATAGGCGGCGCCAAGGTCTCGACGAAGATCGAGGTGCTGGAGAACATCATCAAGAAGGTCGACTCGCTCATCATCGGCGGGGGGATGGCGTTCACCTTCCTCAAGGCGAAGGGTCTGGGCGTGGGCAAGTCGCTGCTGGAGGCGGATTTCGTCGATACCGCGAAGACCATCATGGAAAAGGCGGAGAAGGCCGGCGTGAAGATACTGCTTCCCGTCGACGTGGTCGCGGCACCTGAATTCAAGGACGACGCGCCCCAGAAGCTGGTCCCCGTGGACAAAATACCCGACGACATGATGGGACTGGATATCGGCCCCGAGTCGATAAAGCTCTTCAACGAGGCGATCCTTAAAGCGAAGACCGTGGTGTGGAACGGCCCCATGGGCGCCTTCGAGATGCCGTCCTTCGCGAAGGGCACGCGCGAAGTGGGCTTCGCCATCGGGACCGCGGGGCGGATGAGCATGGTGGGCGGCGGCGACAGCGTCACCGCGGTGAACCAGCTCAACCTGGCGGAGAAGATCACCTACATCTCCACCGGCGGCGGCGCCTTCCTGGAGCTGCTGGAAGGCAAGAAGCTCCCCGCCATCGCGGCCCTCGATCGATAGACGGGCATCATCGGCGTGCCGGGAACGTGTCGGCGCACACGCAAAAGCGACGATACCCCATAAAGAAAGCGACGATTCGAATCGTCGCTTTCTTTTTTCGGGAGGGTGATATCGGTCAGATCTTCTCGATGCGCTCCAGGGCGAAGCGGACGTAACCGCGCGTGTCCGGGTCGACGCCGGGAAGCATGCCCGGCCCATCCCCGTGCAGGCAGGCATCCTCAACCTGGATCCTCCCGAAGACGCGCACCGGCATGCCCGGAACGCTCTCGCCTTCCGGGCCCGCAGGAGCCTTCGTACCGCCCCGCAGCACCGCGTTCAGCGTCTCGTCCCCGAGTTCGGTTATCTCCCCGCGCGTGTAACTGCCTCCGATGAACGCGCGCCCGTCCGCCTCGAGCCGGTAGGCGTCCCCCTCCGCGATGAGACGCGCCGCGAAGGTGATGCGGCGGTCGGTGTTTACGCGCCAGATCGAATCCCGCGGGACCGACAGCGGGCGGCGCTCCGCGCACGAGCGCTTCGCCATTTCGGACAGCGCGGCGTAATCGTCCTCCGTCGGCACCAGCGTGTCCCCGTAGGAAGCGCGCTCGAACGGGGCCCCTTCGGGCACGAGCGCGTCCACCGCGACCCATCCCGATTCACACATCAGCCATTCGCCCCCTGTTCCCGAGTAGCGCCAGCGCGCCGGCAGTATCATCCCCCGCGTGACGGTGGAAACGGTTCTGGAATCCGGGGCGGGAGCGGCCCGCACATTCGAGATGTCCTTCTTCACGGCGTACCGCGCATCGCTGCCGAGCCAGTTGATGTTCTTCACCATCCCCCGGGTGAATATCCTGTTGGGGGCGCCCGGCGCCTCCGCCGTGCCGCATTGCTGGTTGACTCCAAGCGCGAGACGGACCGCGCGAAGCCTCCCGGAGCTGGCCGCCAACGCGGATTGATATACGGGACGGTAGTTGTCATACTCCAGGCGCAGGATCGACGGGTACCCCTTTTCCCTCTTCAGCACGAAGTAGAGCGGCCCTCCCTCCTCTATTGGATTCGACAGTGGATTTTCGGTCCGGAGCTCGGCGCCGATCTCCTCGCACAGGACAACGAGGTCTTCCGGGGTTTTCAGCACGGTGGGCAGCCTCTTCCCGTTGAAGAGCACCCTCCTTGGGCTCATGCGGTCGAGGGCGATATGGACCGCCTCCACGTACGGGGCGCGTTTCCCCAGCACCGTCGATGCGCAGCCGTCCGACACGTTCACCCATGTCTCCGGCGCTATCCTCCGTTCCGGTCCGTCGCGCCCATCGATCATCGACCGCACCACGAGTCCTCCCTGCGGATGTTGCCCGGTGGTGCGCAGCGCCGACGCGTCCGCGCCAAGCCTGATGCCGGCAAGTTCCTCCGCTGAAACCATGACGGCATTGCCTGCGAAGAACACCGCGCCGGCGGCAAGGAGCACCGTGAACGCCGCGGGCGCGATCACGGCTGGCCGGCGGATGAAGGCGCCGAAGCCCGCGAGGATATCCGAACGGGAACGAAACGCCAGGGCCGCCGTGTACCCGGCGGCGGCGAGCGCCAGGTGCAGGAGGACCGAATGCGAGACGCCATTCCGGTCGGTGAACGAACCATAGTAGAGTTCGTTCGCAGCAATGAGGGCAGCTGCTATCACCCACGCCGTACACTTGACGATGCTGACGGCAATGCCCTTCTTCATCCGGAACGCGGTGGCGAAGGCGAAGAACGTCCACCCGGCAAGGAACGCGCCGGCAAGAGAATAGACATGCTCCGGATGTTGCACACTGGGTTTTTGTGTAAACGAGAGCAGCGCAATCCCCGCCAGGGAGGCCATCGCGAAGGCGCGCGACCACGCGGGGACCCCCTCCCCGTCGCGGATGAACACGAACGCCGCCGGCAGGATTACCGCGGCGATGGAAAATAGTTCAAAGTCACCGGACAAAAGTATCAGCGTGCAACACGCCGCGAATGCGACGATATTCGCCAGGAGCGCCAGGACCGGGAATGACGCGAACGTCTTCCTGTTGCGGCCGAGGTACGCGAATGAAAACACCTGGTACGTCATGAACGAGAAAACAGTGAACACTATAGCGTTCTCGAGCTCGCTGCCCTCGCGGTAGAGAAACTTGAAATAGCAGACGGCACATGCCGACTGGAGGATTACCGCGGCGCTGTAGGCCGCAAAAAAGGAAACGAGCGCCGCGAAAGGAGCGTCGACACCATCCGGACGTTTCACGTGCCGTATGATGCGTGCCAGCGCGACCGCCAAACCCGCGACCATGACCGCCACCAGAGTGATAACGACTGCGCGATCGAAGTTCATCGTGCCGAACACTCCCGGCCCGAAAAGTCCGCCCAGGCGCTGCGCGTTCGTGGTGATGTCCAGGAGCGGAACCAGCGTTATAAAAAGAAAAATCGGTGACATGCCGAGCGCATGGAGCCAGAATATTATTTTCCATGGCACGCGGAACGTGGCGGAAGTCCTGAACTTTTCGTACACCGGCGGGAAGGCGCAGTAAAGAATGGCGCCGCACGCGATAAAGGTCACCGCGGCCGCCTTTTCGTGCAATCGCATGGCCATGAGCACGATGCTCGCGGGGACGAGGACGAGACAGAGCGTGACCGGGATTAATAACCAGTTTTTCTTCACGGGGAACCCCCATCATGGAAAGGTAATAGCGGTGAACACAGCGACAGCCGCGAAAGCTGTTCCTCGCCGGAATTGATCAGCGCCTCCTGTCAATCTGTTCCAGGACGAAGTTCTTGATGGCATCGAGTCCCAGCAGGTAGGAATGGGCGCCGAAGCCGGAGATCTGCCCCACGCAGACGGGGGCGATAAGCGACTCACGCCGGAACTCCTCCCTGGCGTGGATGTTGGACAGGTGCACCTCCACGGCGGGCAGGTTCACGGAGGCGATGGCGTCCCGGAGCGCCACGGAGGTATGGGTGTACGCGCCGGGATTGATGACGATGCCGGCTGCGTCCATGTTCTGCTGGATGAAGTCGATGATGGCGCCCTCGGCGTTGGACTGGAAGATGCGCACGTCGAGGTTGTGCAGCCCCGCGTGGTCCAGTATCATCCGGTTGATGATTTCAAGCGACTGGTGCCCGTATATTTCCGGCTCCCGTTTGCCGAGGAGGTTGAGGTTCGGCCCGTGGATCACGAGTATGGTGAAGGTTGCCGTCATGTTAGTTCTCCATCAAATGCGCAAAGGCAATTGTGCAAAGGCAACCACAGAGGCACAGAGACGCAGAGGTAAATGATCAGCGAGAGGTGAAGGATGAGTGGTGATGGGTGAAGGGAATTACGATTTACGCACTAAATCAAATAAATACATCTCACTCTTCACAATTCACCACCCACCCCTCCGTGCCTCTGTGTCTCTGTGTCTCTGTGGTTTCTTTTATTAATGTAACGAACAGCTCTGCATATACAGTCATTCGGCGGGGATGTCAAATCTTATTTGCGGGGCTCGATTTCGTCGCGGAGGGCGTCGAGCATGTCGCAGACCTCGGCAAGGCCCGTGGCCGCCAGGAGCGATTGGCGGGCCTTCGCGGCGTTGTGGAATCCGTGCAGGTATTTCACCAGGTGTTTGCGTGATATAATGATGCCGTAGTCGCCGTAGTAGTCGACCATCATGGCGAGGTGCTCCTTCACCTGCTCCACCACCTCCGCGAACGACGGCGTCTTCCCCGAGAAGACCCACGGGTTGCCCACGGCGCCCCGCCCTATCATCACGGCGGCGCAACCCGATTCCGCGAGGCGGCGGAGCGCCTCGCCGTGGCTCCCGATGTCACCGTTCCCGATGACCGGCAGCTTCGACGACGCCGCGATCTCGCCGATGCTTTCCCAGTCGGCCTCGCCGGAGTACATCTGGCTGCGCGTGCGCCCGTGCACGGTGATGAAGTCGATACCAGCGCCCTCCAGTGCAGAGGCCACCTCGCGGTAGTTCCGGCTCTCGAAATCCCAGCCGATCCGTATCTTCGCCGAAACCGGCAGGCGCACGCTCTTCACCACGGCCTCCGCGATGCGGCCGAGTGCGGCCGGGTCCTTGAGGAGCGCCGCGCCCATCCCGTGATGGCAGACCTTCTGGGCGCAGCAGCCCATGTTGATGTCGATGAGGTCCGGCCCCAGCGACTCGACGACGCGGGCCGCCTCGCCCATGGTTTCCGGGTTCTTGCCGAAGATCTGGATGCCCAGGGGGCGCTCCGCGTCGGTGAAATGGAGGAGCTTCCGGGTCATCCTGTTCAGGCGCACGATCCCCTCGGCGCTGATGAGCTCCGTGACGGTGAGGGCGGCCCCGTGCCGCCGCGCGATGCGCCGGTAGACCGAATCGGTGTACCCGGCCATCGGCGCCAGGACCAGTTTGCCGTCCAGTGTGAGGTTCTTCACGGAGATCATGGTGACAGGAGGACAGCATCATCCCCCGCCTGTCACCGCTTTTTTCTGCGACATGCCGGTGCCAGGTATTAAAAATCACGTAAAGGCACCCACAGAGGCACAGAGGGAAGATGATAAGTGAGAGGTGAAGGAAAATGTCAATTGCGTATTGAGTTCAATAGTCACTACTCACTCTACACCATTCACCCCTCGGTGCCTCTGTGCCTCTGTGGTTAATTTCGCTTTGGTTCCCAGCAGTAAATAGTTATTGATAAAATCGGTGAATTCCCGGCAGGTATCAGCCATGAGCCTCATGGTTTCAGAAATATTCCGCTCCATCCAGGGCGAGACGACGCGCGCGGGGTTTCCCTCGCTCTTCATCCGGCTCGCCGGCTGCAATCTGCGCTGCGACTGGTGCGATACCGAATACGCGCGGGAGGGCGGTACACCAATGACCGTGAGTGATATCATCGCCCGGGTAAAGGAGGCCGGCGGGTTCGACCATGTCACCGTCACCGGGGGCGAGCCGCTCTGCCAGGAGG
>JAGODF010000261.1 GCA_017998375.1 Spirochaetota bacterium | reverse complement strand
TGTTTACAACATAGATGGTATCCCAATCGAGGTCTTCCGCGGGATTCAGCGTTGCGGTCCTGGTGGCGTCGTTGTATGAAACCGTGGCAGGCACGCTTCCGAAGCTTCCTACTCTCTCAATTGTAAACGTGGTGTTTGATATATTAATTACCGGCTTGCTGAAAACCACCGTAATGTTGGCGTTGATCGCCACGTCCTCATCCGCATTGCCCGGCAGCATGCTCTCGATTTCCGGGGGAACGGTGTCGGCGTTGTCGCCCGTGCCGAAGCATCCGGACAAAACCGCGGGCGAGATGAATATGGCCGCGGCCAGCAGATATGACGTCAGTGTATTCTTCATGGAACGCCTCCATGGCAGGTGGCTGAATGAACGCAATATATTTCCCATATCGAAACTATCGACTTTCCGTTCGATTTCATTCATCATAGCAGCAATCCTTCTCATGCGTTTCATGTCTACCTCGCCGCGCTGTACCGCGCGACCGACTGTATGTCCTTCTGCGGGACGGTGACCTTGCCCTTCACGGTGACCACGTCCAGCATGTTCCTTCTCGCGCTCGCGTAGCCGATGATCGTTTCGCCGCGCTTTAACTGCACCACCGAAAGCGGACCGTGATTACGTTCGAGCAGCTGAAGCCTTAGTCCGCCGGCGATATCCTCTTCACCTGCCGGGGCAAGCTCGCGCAGCGCCTTTGCAGGAACCGCGATGCCTTCTGAAGCATCGCCTTTGAATCCCGGGGCATCCTGGTCGATAATCACCACCTGCTCCAGCGCCCTGCCCATCGCCTTCTCGCGGGAACCGAGTCGTGACGGCCGCATTCCGCCGCCGTCGATCTCGAGTTTCTCGTTCTCCTTCACCTTTCTCGGTTCCGGGGAATTCCCCGCTGATACTGCTGATGTCGCGGTGACGCTGCCCTTGAACACCCTGACCTCGCAAAGATCCCCTCCGGCGGTGATATCGAACACACCCTGACGCGTCTCCAGCCTCGTCGTGCCGCAGTTGATGATGACAGGTGCGCCCTTTTTCTTCACCACCACCCCGAGGCGCCCTTCGTTCATCGAGAGATCCACGTGCGTCCTGTCGGTCGGGATGAAAAACTCCAGGGAGGGAACCGCCCGGGCGACGAACACGCCACTTTCTCCCATCTGCACCACCGCCATTGCTTTTTTATCGCAGGAGAGCCGTGAACCGCTGATAATTTCCTGCGTCGGAATAGCGGCAGCATCATCTAATTTCACCATATCATGGAGGAACGTCACCACCAGCTTCCCCCTCCGCGACTCTCCGCAGGCAAGGAAGACCAGTACAAGGAAAATGACACCGGGGGAAACAGCTCTGCGGAAGGGGAAATGATGCCCTGCCCCTCGTTTCATTTCATCATACCTGGTGCTTCTTTCTATATAAAGCATCTCGCACTTCCAATGCCTGCCGCCATGTTGCGCTCCGAGGTCACACCTATCGGTATAGCACATGGTCAACGCTTTACTACAATATATCGTTTGTAACGATTTTAAAGCAATAAAAAAAACACTCCCATGCTTTTTAATATCACATTTTTTGTTGTTTTTTTACACTAAATTAGTAAAAAAACACACAAAATGCGACATAATATCATTCACTAGACCCGCGACAGCTGAAAAGTTGATACTAATAAAGCGACTCCTCCGTTGAATTTCTTCTTGCCCCTGGAGCGCTTTTTTTGTTTAAGGACAGGAACGCCGCTCATCTTCTGCGGCACACAATCACTCGTTCCCTGGAAATCACATGAAAATCGGAATTTTCGGCCTGCCCCAGTCGGGGAAGAAGACGCTCTTCACCCTGCTCACCGGTACCGGCGCGCGTGACGCGGGCGCGGACACCCTCTCGGGCGTGGCTGAGGTGCTCGACGGCCGCTTCGACAAACTGGTGGAGCTGTATCATCCCAAAAAAGAGACGCGCGCCCGGATCAATATCGACCTCCTGCCGGACGTGGACGCGGAGGCGCTGCGCGACGGCGCCATCTTCCGCGACATCGCGGGCATGGACGCGCTCTGCTGCGTGGTGCGCGCCTTCGAGGACGATACCGTCTATCACCCAAGCGGTAGCGTCGACGCGGCGCGCGACCTGGCGATGATAGCCGCGGAGCTGGTGCTGCACGACCTGCTCTTCGTGGAAAAGCGGCTGGAGCGCATCGAGGCGGGGAAGAAGAAGCCGAACGCCGAGGCGCTCAAGAAGGAGGAGGATATCATGCTCCGCTTCCGGGAACACCTGGAGAAGGAGCTGCCGCTGCGCGCGCTGGAGCTTTCGGCGGACGATAAGAAAATCCTTTCCGGCTACCCGCTTATCACCCTGAAAAAGATGATCGCCGTGCTCAACGTCGGCGACGCGTCGCTCTCCGACACGAAGCTTGCCGGCGCGCTCCGCGGGAAGCTTCCCGGCGCGGAGATCGAGTACATGCAGATATCCGCGCGCACCGAGGCGGAGATCGCTGCGCTGGAGTCGGCGGAGGAACGGAAGGAATTCATGGAGGCGTCGGGCATCGCGGAGCCGGCCATCAACCTGCTCTCGCGCACCTGCATGCGCGCGCTGGGGCTCATCTCGTTCTTCACCGTGGGCGAGGACGAGGTGAAGCAGTGGCTGGTGCGCGACCGCGCGCTCGCGCCGGAGGCGGGCGGCGTCATCCATTCCGACATCCAGCGCGGCTTCATACGCGCCGAGGTGATCAAGTTCGACGATATCATCGCCCTGAAAAACGAGGAGGCGGTGAAGAAGGCGGGCAAGCTCATGGTGATGGGCAAGGACTACCCGGTGGCGGACGGCGATATCATCAGCTTCCGCTTCAACGTGTGAGGAGCAACAACACCCTTCAGCCCTCACCCCGCAGCTTCTTCCAGATTTCCGGAACGCTCCCGCCCAGTATCGAGACCTTCTTGCCGCCGACCCTGAATGCCAAGCGCTTGACCGGCAGCAGGAAAACGGCCTCTTCATGGGGTTCGGTCATCCGGTCCCATGGAAGGAAGATGGGCCTGTGATTGAAGCGGTAGAGGATGATGGGGTGGAGGAGTATCCCCTCCGCGAAAACGGACACCTTAACGCAGGACCTGTAGCTGCCCAGAAGCCCGATGAAGACCGACTGAAAGCCGAATTCCCGCCCCAACCCCATGGACCGCTCCGGCGCCGGGTGGGCCTTCGCCAGCGAATACCAGCCCCCGATGAACGATATGAGCCCGGTGGCGAAAAGCCACATGAAGGCGAATCCGAGGATGAATACGGGGA
Source organism: Spirochaetota bacterium (assembly GCA_017998375.1). Taxonomy (GTDB): domain Bacteria; phylum Spirochaetota; class UBA4802; order UBA4802; family JAGODF01; genus JAGODF01. Next base: position 2,724 of record JAGODF010000261.1, on the reverse strand, counting down.
TGACGTACATGACATTCACCGGGACCTCCTGAAATGGCGCTGTATACTGCGCGGGAATTTACTCTATTCCCGGGAAAAAAAATTGCAACCATTTATCATATTGTTGTGTCTTTTATGGTCGCGTGTGCTATCTTTTGACGAATAGCATCCGTCACACCGCATTTAAGAACAACGAGGAATTATCATGATCAAATCCCTGCGATACAACATCACGGGCACGGTTACCGTTATACTGCTCGTGACAAACACGCTCTTCTGGGCGTGCTTCCTCTATCCCGTGGTGGCGCTCAAGCTCATCTTCCCGTTCCGGGCAGCCAGGCGGTTCTTCAACTTCCTGCTCGACCGCATAGCCCAGACCTGGATCCGCTGCAACAACGCGGGCCTCTGGCTCACCCGGCGGATCACCTGGCGGGTCTTCGGCACCGAGAACCTGAGCACGAAGAAATGGTACCTGGTGATTTCGAACCACCAGTCCTGGACCGATATCGTCGTCTTGCAAAAAGTGCTGAACGGCAAGACCCCCTTCATCAAGTTCTTCCTTAAAAAGGAGCTCATCTGGGTACCCGTCCTGGGGCTGGCGTGGTGGGGGCTGGATTTCCCCTTCATGAAGCGCTACACGGCCTCGTTCCTGGCGAAGAACCCGCACCTGAAGGGCAAGGACATCGAGATCACCAAGAAGGCCTGCGCGAAATTCCGCGACCTCCCGGTGTCCATCATGAACTTCGTGGAAGGCACCCGGTACACCGAGGCCAAAAGCCGGAAGCAGAACTCCCCGTACCGCAACCTCCTGAAGCCCAAATCCGGCGGCGTGGGTTTCGTCTTTTCCACCATGGGCGAGTACCTCACGAGCGTCCTCAACGTCACTATCGCTTATCCCGACGGGCCCTACTCCTTCTGGGACTTCCTCTGCGGCAGGGTGAATGATATCATGGTCCACGTGGAGGAGCTCCCGGTGACCGACAGCCTCAAGGGCGACTACATCAACGATCCCGCGCACCGCGACGGCTTCCAGCGCTGGCTGAACGGCCTCTGGGAGGACAAGGATATACGGATAGACCTGATGCTGGACCGTGAGGACGGCAGGGGCGTGGGCGTATCGTCCCGGCGCAGGGACTCCAAGCCGGAGGCGTACGACCTGAATTGATCGGTGCTGTTTCAGATACATGCGGAATTCATCCAGGCGCGAATTGTGATTCGCGCCTGTTTTGTTTACGGGGCGGGCTCTGACCCCTTTTTTTGTGCACAAGAGCGATAGTTATCGCTGCCAAGAGGGCCTTGACCCCCAGTTTCATGGTCTGAGGGCGATAGTTATCGCGAAGAACAGGTCTTTGCCTCCTATCGCGGGAACCTGGTGTGATAGTTATCGCCTACAGGAGGGGCTCTGACCCCCTTTCCCCAGATCCGCGTGCGATAGTTATCGCCATCATCAGGAGCTCTGACCCCTTTCCTGCGCTCCCGAAGGCTCTGTCCACACAATCCCACCGATAAAAGGATATTGACAAACCCCCTTCCACAAGCTACACTCAATATACAAGATACGGATCTACGCCAGATGAAACCACTGCGCACAGCGACACTCATCATCCTCCCGGTTGCGCTCGTACTCACGTGCCAGCTCTACCCGTTCAACAAGCTGCGCAACGGGGAGAAAACCCAGTACCGGGAGGACGCCATGACGACAGGCGCGGGCATTATCCCCAGGCCGGCGCGCGTCACGGTGCGCTCCGGCTCCTTCGATATCACCCCGAACACCATGGTGCTTTGGAAAGGCGGCTCCGAGCCGGAGGCCCGCTCCCTCGCCGCGGAGCTTTCGTCGATCGTTGGATTCTCCATCGCGGCAGCGGCGGGACCGGAATCCCGGGGCGCTATCGTCCTATCACTTGAGAAACCGGGAACCGGCGCTGAATCGTACGAACTCTCCGTGGAGAAAAGCGGTATCACCCTGACCGCGCCATCACGGGCGGGCCTCTTCCTGGGGACCCAGACCATCCGGCAGCTCGCCCTGCTGGCGCGCCAGCGCGGCGGCGGTTCCCTCGCGATTCCGTGCATGGAGATAGAGGACGCGCCGCGCTTTTCCTGGCGCGGGCTCAACCTGGACTGCGCGCGCCACTTCCCGCAGAAGGAAACCGTCATACGGCTTATCGACCTCATGACGCTCTACAGAATGAACGTCCTGCACCTTCACCTCACCGACGACCAGGGCTGGCGGCTGGAAATAAAGAAGTACCCGAAGCTGACGTCAGTCGGCGCGTGGCGGAAGGGGGAGAGCGGCGGACGCTACGGAGGCTTTTACACGCAGGACGATATCCGCCAGATTGTGGCGTACGCCGCCGTGCGGCACGTCACCGTGATTCCGGAGATCGAGATGCCAGGCCACTGCCAGGCGGCGCTCGCCGCGTACCCGGAGCTTTCCTGCACGGGAAAGAAGTTCCCGGTGAGCACGCGCTGGGGGATCCACAAGGAAATCTACTGCGCCGGGAAGGAGGAAACCTTCCGCTTCCTCCAGGACGTGCTCGACGAGGTGATGGCGATATTCCCCTCTCCGTACATCCACGTGGGCGGCGACGAATGCCTCAAGCCCCGCTGGAAACGCTGCCCGCTCTGCCAGGCGCGCATCGCCTCGGAAAAGCTGGGTGATACAAAAGGCCTGCAGAGCTACTTCATCAGGCGGATGGAGCAGTACATCTCCGGGAAGGGGCGCAAGCTCGTGGGCTGGGACGAAAT
>JAGODF010000260.1 GCA_017998375.1 Spirochaetota bacterium | reverse complement strand
GCCGTAGGCCGTGGGCAGGAGGCCCAGCACCGTGGTTATGGAGCTCAGGAGGATGGGGCGCATCCTCTTCGCGCCCGCCTCGACGGCCGCGTCATAGACGGTGCTTCCCCCGACGTGCGCGGTGTTGGCGAAGTCCAGGTAGACGATGGAGTTGTTCACCACCACGCCCGCCAGTCCCACCACGCCCATGATCGCGAGGAACGAGAGCGGCAGGCCGTGGAAGAAGAACACCCAGACCACGGCCAGGAACGAGAGCGGGATCACTCCCATGATGATGAACGGCTGGGTGAGCGAGCGGAACGTGGCGACCAGGATGATGTAGATGGCGATGGCCGCGATGAGGAAGGAGCGCAGCAGGTTCTGCATCGACTCCTGGGTGTCCTTGAACTCTCCCTCGTAGTTCACGGTGTAGCCGGGATGGCGCTCCTCGATGTCCGCGAAGTGCGCCATGAGCTCGCGGTTGACGTTCACCGGGTACACGTCCTTCGCCTTTTCGTCGATCTCCGCGGAGACGGCGATGTAGCGCCTCCAGTCCTTGCGGTATATCACCGAGATCCCCTGGTCCTTCCTGAACGAGGCCACCTCGGAAAGCGGTATCAGGTTCCCCATCCGGTTGGTCACCTTGATGGAGTTCAGGCTTTCAACGCGCGTGCGCTGTTCCGGTGGGAATATCACTCTGATGTCGATGCTCTCCTCGGCCTTCTTGATGGAGGTGGACACGTTGCCCGCGTAGAGCGAACGTACCGTGGTTGCGATGTCGAGCACGCTGATGCCCGCGCGCGTCGCCCGCGCCTCGTCGATGACGATGCGGACCTCCTCCTTGCCGGGTTCGAAGTTGTCCTTGATGTCCTTGAGCCCGGGGATCTTTTTCAAGCGGGCGACGTACTCCGCGGCGATCTTCTTCATCACGCCGAAATCGTCGCCCTTGATGGTGACGAAGATGGGCGCGCCCGACGGCGGGCCGTGTTTTATCATCTTGAACTCTATCTTGTCGAAGCCGCCCACCCCGGCCGCCTGCTTCCGGATGCCGTCGATGATCTGGTCGGCGGTCCGCGCGCGGTTCTCCTCCGGCGTCAGGTAGACGTGGATGATGCCGTAGTTGCTGCCGCGCTTGGTGTAGGGGTCGCCGGGGTGCTCCTGGATGATGCCCGCCCGCGCGGTGAAGCTGTCGAGCTCCTTTTTGGGGAGCTTCGCGATGAGCTTCTCTATCTCGCCGAGCTTCGCGCTCATCTGCCGCACCGACGTGCCCGTGGGCGCCTCGGCCCTTACCACGAAGGTCTCGATGCCGCCGGCGGGGAAGAGGAGGAACTTCATCTTCACCGCCGCGAATACGAGGGTCACGACGAACACCAGGGTGACGCCCAGAACGAACCAGTAGCGGTGACGCACGCACGCCTTCAGCGCGCCCAGGTACGCCTCGCGCAGCTTTGCGAAGAACCTGCCGCCCTCCTCCTCCTTGATCGTCACCTCGCTCCTGCGGCGCCTCTGCATCTCGTGGATCTGCACCGGCAGCACGAAGGCCGATTCCGCCCAGGAGGCGATGAGCGCCACCGAGACGATGGCCGGTATGGTCCAGATGAACTTCCCGATGATGCCGCTCATGAACATCAGCGGCGCGAAGGAGGCGATGGTGGTGAGCGCCGTGGCGGCGATGGGGACGGTCACCTCTGCCGCGCCCCGGACCACGGCGTCGCGGAGCTTCCACTTCTCCTCCAGGTGCCGGTAGATGTTGTCCGACACCACGATGTTGTTGTCCACCAGCATCCCCAGGGCCATGATCAGGCCGAACATGGAGTTCAGGTTGATGCTGATGTTGTACAGCCCCATCCATATGAAGGTGATGAAGATGGAGAACGGCACGGCGAGCGAGGTGAAGAGCGATATCCTCCAGCCGTAGGAGAGGATGAGCGATATGGCGACCAGTATGAGCCCCTGGATGCCGTTGTTCACCAGCACGTCCAGGCGGCGCTTGACGAAGTAGGAGAGGTCGTTGTTGGTGACGATCTCGTAGCCGGCGGGGAGCCTGCGCCGGAAGGAGTCGAGCTCGCTCCTGATCGAATCCATGAGCGTGATGATGTCGGAGGACTCCTTCTTGAGCACCGTGAGCGTCACGGACTTCACCCCGTTGGTGGTGGCGATCTCGGTCTCCTCCTCGAAGGAGTCCTTCACCCTGGCCACGTCGCCCACGCGGACCTGGTAGCCCATGTCGTTGACGCGGATGAGGACGCTCTTCACCTCCTCGACGCTGTTCACCTCGCCGATGGTCCGCACCAGGATGTCGTTTCTCGCGGTGTGGATGATCCCGCCCGGGATGTTTATGTTGCGCCGGGAGAGTGCCAGGATCACTTCGCTCACGGAGACGTGGTAGTAGTCGAGCAGCGTGGAATCCATCTCCACCAGGATCTCCCGATCGCGGTAGCCCAGCATCTCGATGCGCGCGATGCCGCGGAGCTCCAGCAGTTTGTGCTCCAGCATCTTTGCCTGCTTCCGTAGCTCGAACTCGTCGGCGTCGTCGCGAATCCCGCTTTTGTTGATCACGGCGATGTTGATGATGGGGGTCTGCGCGGTGCTGAGCTCCGTCACCAGGGGCCGGTCCGCGTCGTCGGGGAGGTCCTCCACGCGGTCGATGGCGCTCTTGATGTCGTTGACCACCTTGTCCGTGTCGTCCGAGTTGGGATCGAGCTTGGCGACGACGATGGACCGCGCCTCGAGCGACGTGGAATAGAGCTCCTCGATGCCGTCCACCTCACGGAGCTGGTCCTCAAGCGGGATGCTGATGTACTTCTCGATGTCGTCCGCCGTGGCGCCGGGGAAGACCGTGGTAATGAGCGTGTAGTTGTACTCTACGCACGGGAACGCCTCGCGCTGTGCGGTGAAAACGGCGATGATGCCAGCGATCGCGATGCCCGCGAAGACCATGTTCACGAAGAGCGCGTTATCGAGGCAGAAGTTGATGATCTTTTTCATGGGCGTGTCCCGCTGTCGGGAATGGCGAATCCTCGCCGCGGTCGGGGGGGATGGCAACTACTTTTTCACCGCCGCGGATGTCCCCGTCGTTTCCAGCGATACGCGAAGCCGTGGATGCGGGGCACCGGTATCGCCCTCCCTTAAAACCAGTAGAGTGAAAGATAAAGCACCGCCATGTCGGAGCGGTTGAAGGGGCCGCCCGTGTAGCGGTGATACGAGTACTCGGCATGGACGCCGAGCCGCATGTTGCCCGCGAGCGGGAAGAACGCTCCGGCGCCCGCCGTTGCCCCGGGCCCGGCGTAGAAGTCAGCGGTTGAGCCGAAGAAGTCGTAGTCCCAGTCGCCCAGGTAGGTGAGCCCGGCCGCGAGCTTCACGAAGAAACGTTCGCCCGAGGGGAAGATGAGGAGCGCCGCGTAGAAGTCGTCGATGCTCAGTACCTTCGTGCCTTCGTCCTGCATGCGGGCGAAGTGCGAGAAGGAGATGTAGTCGAACCCGAGGTGCGCGCGCCGCGAGAGCGACACTCCCGCGCCGAAGTTCAGGACGAGCGGAAGGGCGATGGTGTCCGCCTCTTCGTCGAAGAAGACGGTGCCGTCGCCGCGGGCCGCGCCGCTCCCGGCGCCGAAGCCGATGTACCAGGGAGACGCGACGGCGTCGGAGATGAATGCGGCCGCGATAAGGACTGCGAGCATGGCGGTGAGTGCTGATCGTGTAATGTGCATGGGGGCCTCATGGATGTCGTTGTCGCGCGGGGGAATCGCCGCGAATCCGGCGCTACCGCCGGTCTGTCACCTTCGATTTCGACTCGAAGCGCTTCAGCGTCTCCGGTTCCACGAGGGTGATCTTCACCGGCATGCCCACGGAGGCTCCCACCGCGGTCCTGACGCGGTCGCGGTACTGGAGGAGGTTCTTCATCTCGTCGAGCACGCCGCCGCCGGAGATGGGCAGCATGATCTCGATGGTGTCGGTCTCGTTCTCGCGGCCCAGGACCACCTGGTAGGGCGGCACGTTCCCGCCGAGCTTCATGAGGGCCTCCTCTATCTGCGACGGGTAGACCTGCACGCCGTTGACGAGCATCATGTCGTCGCTGCGGCCGGTGACGCGGCTCATGCGGACGAAGGTGCGGCCGCAGGGGCAGGTGCCCTCCATGAGGGAGGCGATATCGCCCGTGCGGTAGCGGATGAGCGGGAAGCCCTCCTTGGTGATGGTGGTGAACACGAGCTCCCCTTCCTCGCCGGTTTTCCGCGGCGCCAGCGTCTTCGGGTCTATCACCTCGACGATGAAGTGGTCCTCGTTCACGTGGAGGCCGTTCTTCTCCTGGCACTCGCCCGACACGCCGGGTCCCATGATCTCGGAGAGGCCGTAGTTGTCGGTGGCCACTATGCGGAGCTTCTCCTCGATCTTCAAGCGGACCGCCTCGCTCCAGGGCTCGGCGGAGAAGAGTCCGTATTTCAGGTGGAGCTCCTCCGGATGGAGGTTCAGCTCCGCCACGGCGTTGGCGATGGTGAGCGCGTAGCTCGGCGTGCTCACCAGGGCCGTGGTGCGGTAGTCCCGCATTATCATGATCTGCTTCTCGATGTCGCCGGTGACGGACGCCGGTATCACCGACGAACCGATCTTCTCGGCGCCGTAGTGGTACGCGAGGCCCCCGGTGAACAGGCTGTAGTTGAGCGCTATCTGCACGAAGTCCTGGTTGGTGACGCCGCCGGCGGTGAGGAGGCGCGCCACGAGCTCGGACCAGTGGCGGATGTCGTTCTGGGTGTAGCCCACGACAATCGGCTTGCCCGTGGTGCCGGAGGAGGAGTGGATGCGCACGATATCGCGCAGCGGGACGGCGAACATCCCGTACGGATAGCTCCTGATGAGGTCCTCCTTCGTGGTGAACGGGAGCTCGCGCAGGTCGGCGAGGGATTTTATCTTCTCCACGCTCACGCCGCGCTCTTCGAATGCCTGCTTGTAGAAGGAGACGTTGCGGTAGACGCGGTTCAGCGTGCCCTGGAGGCGTTCTATCTGGAGCTGCTCGATGTCGTCGCGGGACATTGTTTCGTATTCGCCGTTGTATATCATCCCCATCCTCCTATTCGCCTATGCTCTTGTACTCCTTGCCCAGGTAGGCGCGCTGCACGTCGTGGTTGTCCAGGAGCTCGCGCGCCGTTCCCTCCAGGACTATCTGCCCGGTCTCCATCACGTAGCCGCGGTCGGCGATGGCGAGTGACGCCTTCGCGTTCTGCTCCACCAGGAGTATGGTGTTGCCCGCGGCGCGGAGGCGGGCGATGATGCCGAAGATGTTTTTCACTATGAGGGGCGCCAGGCCCATGGAGGGCTCGTCCAGCATCACCAGGCGGGGCCTTGCCATGAGCGAGCGGCCGATGGCGAGCATCTGCTGTTCGCCGCCGGAAAGGGTGCCCGCGAGCTGACGCTTCCGCTCATTTAAAATGGGGAAGAGGCTGTAGATGTTGTCCAGATCCTCCCGCACTTCCTCCGCCGCCTTCCGCGAGGCGCGCGTGTAGGCGCCCATGAGAAGGTTGTCGCGCACCGTCAGCGTCGCGAAAACCTGCCGGCCCTCGGGCACCAGGGAGCAGCCGCGCGCCACGATCTTCTCCGGCGCCAGGCCCGCCATGTCCTTTTTGTCGAAGAGCACTTCGCCGCCGCGGGGGCGCACCAGGCCCGCGACCGTCTCCAGGAGCGTGGTCTTCCCCGAGCCGTTGGCGCCTATTATCGTCACGATCTCGCCGGGGTTGATATGGAGCGATATGCCGCGTATCACCTTCAGGCTGCCGTAGCCCGATTCCAGGTTCCTGATCTTAAGCATTGTCGTCCCCCAGGTACACGGCCACCACCTCGGGATTCTTTTGTATCTCCGACGGCGTTCCCTCGGCAATCTTCACTCCGTAGGAGAGGACGGTGATCATGTCGGAGATGTCCATCACCAGCGACATGTCGTGCTCGATGATCAGCATGGTGATGTCCATGCCGCGGATGTTCTTTCCCCGCCCCGCGAGCTCCCGTGTCTCGTG
>JAGODF010000259.1 GCA_017998375.1 Spirochaetota bacterium | reverse complement strand
GAAGCGTCGTCGAGATTCAGGCGGCGTTCATCATGATGCCATGAATGATATTCTGGCCCCGAAACAGTGCGTATCTGTTTTTCCCTTCACGAGGCTGATATCACCCCCTCTCCTGCGCCGCCCCGCGATCCAGTTCACACCCAGAGCGTGGCGATGCCGTTCCACGCGAACTTCGCGCCGAAGACGACGAGAAGCACCCCGCAGACCCCGGTGAGTATCCGGATGAAACGCCCGCCGAAGACCCGCCCGCCGCGGTACGACATGAACGAAAGAAAATAGTACCAGGCGAAGTCGCAACACCAGTGCAGCAGCATGAAGATGACGAACGCCCAGGCGCCGTAATCCGCCGCGGTGACAATGAGCGCCGCGCCCACGGTGGCCCACCAGACGATGAAGTACGGGTTCGCCGCCGCGAGCAGTATACCCGCGACGACCGGCGACCTGCCGTAGGAAGCGGCCTGCGCCTCCGCGTTCCCAGCGCTCCGTACCATCCCGATCCCCATGACGACGAGCATCGCGCCGCCGAGGAGCGCCACCAGCGCCTTCACCGTCGGCATGGTAAGGAACGGGGCGATACCGAAGAAGATCGCGATCATCAGCGGGAACTCCACGATGCCGTGCCCCACCGCGATGAACGCGCCCGCGTGCGGTGACTCGCTCCCCTTGCCGATGGTGACCGCCGTCATCGGCCCGGGAGAAAGAGCTCCGGAGAGGGAGATGAGGATCGCCTGCGCGAGGAATACTACCATGCTCATTATTGAATCACCTTTCACTTCACTGCTTTTTTCTCACGCGGAGACGCGGAGAGCGCGGAGAAAACATATAGTATACTCAATTCGATCAATGCATACCACGGGAGTAATGCCATCGCGAGCGAAGCGCGGCGATCCCTGTCCCGGCGAGCAATGCAGTTCCTACCATGAGATTGCCACGGTCGCCCTGAGCACTTCGACTACGCTCAGTGTAAACTCCGTCGAAGGGCTCCCTCGCAATGACATTTCATACCATGGAACGTTTTCTCCCCAAGAGCAGATTCACTCCGCGTTCTCCGCGTCTCCGCGTGAGACCACACATCCGCCTCCTTCTGCTATTTCATGTATTCTTTCAGGCATGTTTTCTTATCAGCTTCGCTCCGTTTTCGTAAAACACCCTGTCGTAAAATTCCCGCGAGAGCCCGTAGCGCAGCAATTCCTCGATTTCCGTCTCGCGGGGAAACAGCAGGTTCGGGAAATCCGAACCGTAGACGATCCTGTCCTTGTATTTTTCCAGGAGCTCACCGCCCAGATTGTAGCCGCCCTCCACGCCGGGATAGAAGACGAACGCCGTGTCGAACATGAGATTGGGGTGCGCGTCCAGGAGTTCCAGAAAGGGGCGGTACTCGAGCGCGCCCATGTGCGCCACGTTCACGGGAAGTTCCGGGTAGCGCTCCATCAGGCGGCGAAACCGCTCCACGCCGACGAACTCGTTTCCCACGGGCCCGGTGCCCGCGTGCATCAGCAGGCGCTTGCCCTTCTGCATGACCAGCTCGCAAAGAGGGAAAAGCCGCTCGTCGTCCGGCGCGAAGCGCTGTACCAGGAGCTGGAGCTTGAATCCCAGGACGCGTTCGTGCTCCAGCACGCGTTCCGCCATTGCCAGGGCGTCGTCATCCCCCGGATGCCAGGCGGCGAAACAGCAGATGCCCGGGAGCTCTTCCACCACGGAGAGGTTCCACTCGTTCAGGCCCGCGGCGACGCCCGGCCGGTGCGCGTAGTTCGAGTATACGATGGGTCCGACGCCGCGTTCACGCAGGAAGTCCACGCACTGCCTGTAGTAGAGGCGCGGCTTCACATCCCAGGCGTAATTCTTCCGGAAGAATTCCCAGATCGCGTCGAACATCCGGTCCGGGAAGAGGTGGACGTGGAAATCGATTATTTTTTCCGGCAGCCGTATCATCATGTATCACCGCGCGCCACGGACATGACCCGCTTGTGATATTCACCATCCGGAACACGCGGAAATCAACAAAATTTTGTTGAATAACGGGCACGTATCCGTGTACAATCAACGGAGAAGGCGCGGGTTGCGTGCACCCGGAACCGGAAGGAGATGCCATGAGAACACTATCAGCCGCCATCATCATCGCAGTAGTGGCGTCGTGCGCACTGGCCCACGCTTCAGAACGAGTATCCATCATCCAGCTGATCGCGAATCCCGCGCTGTACCACGGAAAGAAGGTGATCGTCAGCGGATTCCTCAACATCGAATTCGAGGGTACCGCGATATACCTGCACAGAGACGACTACACATACTCGCACTACAGCAACGGTCTCTGGTGCAGCATCAACGAAACACGGTACGGGAAATACAATAAACGGTACGTCGTCATGGAAGGCGTCTTCAACAGGGAGATGAAGGGACACCTGGGGCTCTGGTCCGGCTCAATCGAAAACATCGAGCGCGTCTGGGAACCGCACACTTCCGCGAAAAGGGGAAAATAGGGCAGCCGATGGATACCGCGAAAAAAAGGTTCCCTCTCTCTGAGATTTTCCTGCTCCTGAGCAACGCGGTGCCGCTCCTCGGCGCGCTCTTCCTGGACTGGAAGCTCCTGTCCATCATCGTGGTCTACTGGGCGGAGAGCGCGGTGGTGGGCCTGTACAACATCATCCGGATGATGATGGCGGTCGGGGAGCGGAAAGCGTTCATGGTGCCGTTCTTCATGTTCCATTACGGATTCTTCATGCTGGGGCACTACGTGGCGATCATGATATTCGGCATCTTCACGCACGACCGGTCCTTCATCGACATCGGCTTTTTTGCTCCGCTTTACGCGGACAGTACCGTCCTCGCGGCGGTGGCGGCGATGTTCGTGAGCCACGGCGTGTCGTTCTTACAGTATTTTATCGGGCGGAGGGAGTACCTGGCCACGACTGTTGACGAGCAGATGATCCGCCCCTACGGGAGGATCGTCGTGATGCACGTGACCATCCTCGCCTCGGCCTTCGCCATCGCCCTCACGGACTTCGACAGGCCGGTGACCGCAGTGGTAATTCTCATTGTCCTCAAGACGGTGCTGGACTTTATCTCGCACCGGAAGGAACGGAAGAAGGCGGAGACACGTCAGGCCGGATGACGACGAACGGCCGGCGGCGGTTCAGGCTTTCACCGCGTATCCCAGGTAGGACACGACAGTATTTCCGCTTTCATGGAGTTTCAGCCTCAGGCCCATTTCCTTCCGGCTGATCGCTCCTTTCACCCTTTTGCGCGCATTGAGGTAATGCGCGGGAAAGTTCCATGACGGCGAAATTCCCCGCATCTCCGCGCGCTTCATGCCGTGGCGTTCCATGTGGCGGACCAGCTCCGCGGGCTTCACGAACCTCTCCCACGAGTGGATGCGCGGCGCCTCCCACGCGGTGAACTTCCAGTCCTGCGCGACCTTGATGACGAAGAGCAGGCTCGGCAGCGTGCGGTTCACCGTGTCGAAAAAGAACACGCCGCCCGGCTTCAGCACCCGCGCTATATCGCCGACGACCGGGCCCACGTCGTCAACGTGCTCCAGGACGTCGCAGCAGCTCACGTGATCGAACGACGCGTCGTCGAACGGGAGCCTTTCACCGTACCCGGTCGCGTACGCGATAGCCAGCCCCTGCGCGGCCGCGTGTTTTCCCGCCGCGTCGATCAGCGCGGGCGACGGGTCGATGCCGCTCACCGCGAGCCCGATCTTCGCGAACTCCTCGGCAAGATATCCGCCGCCGCACCCCACGTCGAGGAGCGACTTCCCGCGGAAGCCGCCCGGGTGCAGCGATTCCAGCTTTCGCTTGAAATACGCGAACCGGAGAGGGTTTACGACGTGCCTGAGTATCGCGTGCGAATTGTTCTCGTCGTCGCCCCACCAGTCCAGGTCCGGGCTGAAGTATCTCTCGTTATCGATTGTCATGAATGTTCCTCGTGACGGATGCGCGCCGATTGAAGGCTGGAGAGGCCCTGGCGTATCATCCCCCGCCGCTGGGCTTGAAGCACTGGACTTCGTCGCCGTCGTAAAGTTTGCTCCACAGGCCTATCCTCTCTCCCTTGCGGAAATAGGCGTTGGACGACATGCGCTTCATGCCGATCGACTTCAGCAGCGTCCGCAGGCGCGTCCCCTTCTTCACGGGGAGGATGATGCCCTTCTGCGTGTCGTACTCCGGCAGATTGACTTCCTTGTGGAGGCCGGAGAAGAGCTTGAGGTGGATTTTGATCGGTTCGGATTTCATGGGGATATCATTCCGGGATTACGCAAATTTATGCGAAGGCGCGAAAACGCTTTCGCGCCTTCAAGTGATGTACGATCCATGCTTCCTGTCAACGGAAATTAACATCGATGCTACCGGTTAGTTTTCTTTACCCGGTTCGTCCTGCAGTCAAAAATCAATACCACTTCCCTGTCATTGTTGATATACTCCATCTTAATCTTCAATTCCCGGCTGCGAATCGCCATACACCGTCATGAGGTACACCCTGCACTCCCTGGCATGAATGATATGACGGACGCGCGGAATCTGGCCACGGACGCGATATAGTCATCGTCCGGGGATTAGAATCACGGTTTCAGTGGCGGATCGGTTTTTACAAAAAAGGGAAATGCCTCAATAGCCAGGGCGTTCGAGGGCAGGCCGGCATCATACACGATATCGACCCGATCGCCTTTCTTCAGATAATTCTCATCAGGGGCAATGACTTCCATTTTGTGGTTTTTCCCCGCGGCATCCTGGAACCTGCAGGCCGCCACCCACCTGTAAATGTAGAAGCCCCAGCTCAGGGTTCCCGTCCTCCTGCTCGAGCGGGAAATACCGGTGACCGCAGCGGAAGCCACCATGCCGTATTCGATCACCGAAATCGCGCGCAGAATTCGCAGTATGCCGCTCAGGATCATGTAGATGGCGACAAGCAGGAACAGCGCGCCGAAGATGACCGTGTACCTGATGTTCTCCGCGGTGGCGTGCGAGGTGAAGTTGTCGTTCGCGATCCATAAGACGGCGGCGATGACGAGGAGACCCTTCACGAGCCTGCCCGACCGGTAGAGGAGACAAAGCTTCCGGAGCGGGCCCAGGGTCCTCGCTTTCGCCACAGCGCGGACAGGCGATTTCTTCATCCTGTCCAGCTTCATGTACAGGTGTCCCGATTTATCTTTCATGATTGGCCCTTCATAGTGATGATATCACTTCTGCGGCGATGACGGATTTCACATTCCAGCATCCCCTGCTTCCCTCGCTCAAGCATCTCCCTGTAATCGGCGCAGAACTCCTTCCGCCAGGATTCCCGTAAGCGCGCGCCCATCCGTATTTCATCAGATCATCCGGAAGTCACCCGGAAAACGTCATCATCAGGCATGGTCGCATGAAGCTGTATTGTATCGCCTTCCTGGAATGTATCATAGGCGTCCGCTGGGATCATAAACTCCCTCCCGCTGACTGTAAAATAACAGAAGGTATGCGACGATGCGGAGAAATTTTCTGTTGCCTCCATCCCGCATTCCCCCAGCCGCTTCTTCTCCAGAATCCCGGTAAAAACATTTTTCTTTCCTGTATCAACCTGGTTTTTCGATCTTCTCTTAACCCAGATATAACAGGCCGCTACAATACCGAAAACGACTACCGTGCTTACGATGGGAACCGGTGACTCCATGTGATATGACGCAAATGAAGCTCCGCCAAGAAAGAGCGCAGTGAAAACCGCAAGCTTCATGTTCGGTTTTTCATACCGGTTTTTTATGATATCAGTATCTTCAGGCGATAAAAGTTCAACTGAGGATTTAAGTTCCATCAATATACCTTACTTTGAAAGGGATCCTTAATTATTTTCATTTCACATTCACTTTACTGAACCTGTTCGTCGCGCAATTAAAAATGAAGGTCGTCTTCTTTCCCGCATTAAAGTCCTCATTCGACTCATACCCGGTGATCCGGGCCTTTTCACATCGACCGAAGGTAACATCGGTGCCGCTCACGACAGCTACCGATATCCCGTCA
>JAGODF010000258.1 GCA_017998375.1 Spirochaetota bacterium | reverse complement strand
TCTCTGGGTGGTGGAGCCGGGATGGCTTGTGCCGCTGGGGTACTATCTCTACATGTCGGCGCGGGCGTACCGGAGCGATCCCGACGCGAAGTACGTGCTCGCGGCGCTGCCGTTCCTGTGGATCGTCTTCATCAACGACGTGCTGGTGGACCGCGGGCTACTCGACTCGGTGCGCATCGCCAACTACGGCTTCATGGTCATCATCGTGGCGACGGCGGTGGTGATGCGGAACCGCTTCCTGCGCCTCTACAGCGCGGTGGCGGAGTTCCAGAACCGCAGGAGGGGCGTATCGTCCATCAGCGATGACAACCGCGGGAAGATGGAGCGGGCCATCGCCTATCTGAAGGAGAACTACCGGTCCGATATCTCTCGGGAGAACCTGGCGGAATCGCTGGGACTCAACGGCGACTACTTCGGGAAGCTCTTCAAACAGTACACCGGCACGAGAATCGGCGACTTCGTCAACGAGCTCCGCGTCCGGGACGCCTGCGACCTGCTCGTTGCCGGCAGAGAAAGCGTCACCGATATCGCCTTCGCTGTCGGGTTCGAGAGCCTCTCCACCTTCTACAGGGTTTTCCAGGGAATCGTCGGCGACACGCCTACCGGATGGCTCGAGAAGCGGAAGGGCGGGCGATAAACGGCAACCACGGAGGCGCAGAGGGATATTAGTGAAGGGTGACTAGTGTGGGGTGAAGGCCACGGCAATGTCTCACGAGGTAAGCACGGAGGTTTTCCCCTCCCCCTCGAGGGGGGAGGCCGGGTGGGGGTGACGGCATCGGCGATATTTCACCCGGAGAACGGCGTCCTCCGCCGCGCGTCCCTAGATTATCCCCGAGTAAAACCGGCAGCCGACCACGCACTCCATGTGGTACGAGCTCGTGGTGAGCTGGTACCCGTTGATGTTCGAGGTTTCCGTGGTATCGCCGGTAAAGCGCAACCCGGAGAAGAAAGAATCCCCATTGTAACCCATCGCCATACCCAGGAACATCTTGAACATCGATCCGAACTGCAGGGAGTCACCTTCCCCGGTGTCGCTGTCATGGAGCATGATACCGCCGCCCATGAGCATGAATCCAGTCAGGTAAAATCTCCTTGCCGCCAGGGTCCCGCCTATCCCGGGCTGAAGGCTCACCGTGTGATAGGTGCCGCCGCTGTATTCCCGTACGTCATCGGGCACGCCTGCCGCGCCGCCGGGGATGATGGGGGCGTCATTGTGGATTGAAAACGCGGTGTATGACGCCATCAGCATGTGGGACCAGTCGCTGATGTTCTGCCGCTCCGAGTGGTCGGTGAAGGCGGACATTGAAAAATTTTTACGGAAATTCCAGCTGGCGTTAACGGCAAACTGCCTGACCTCGAGCGATGGAAGCACCGTTTCGGGGTCCTTTGTGTCCATCCCCATGCTGCCGGGGTTGTCGAAGTAGAAGCCGCGGTAGTCCTGGTAGTGCGCGGTGACGAGATGTCTCCTGGAACCGTGGGAAAAATACAGGTCCCTGTATTCGGTTCTGCCCCGCTCGGAGGATGATTCTTTCTTCCCCAGCATCGATCCCGAGAACTTGACGCCGAAGTCGCGGTACGATATCCCCGCCCCGGCTGAAGTCCCGTCGTTGGACTTAAGCTTCAGGGCGTCATCCCAGTACGAGGGCAGGATGTCCAGGTACAGGGATGAGGTGCTGGTGAAAAGATACACGGTGAGCGGGCGGTCAAATGAGTGGATGATAGCATCTTCTTCCGACGCGAAGAGCGGCGGGCAGGTGAGAAGCGCAAGAGCCGCTGCAAGGGCCCAATTGTGTACCGACTTCTTCATGATACGCCTCCTGGGGTAGTGTGCAGGGGCCTGAACTGCCCCTTTCCATGAAATACAGTATACTTTCACCGGGCATGAACGGCCTCCCGTTTCCGGAAATATCCGGAAACGGGAAGCGGGTGGTTCCCGTTTTCTTCGCGCTCCAATAAAATAGTTGGAAAAATATGGGTGGATTGCTATCTGGGTAGTATGGTGAAGAAAAGCGAGGAAAAAGCCCTGGTGCTCTACAACTCCATGTCGCGCGCGAAGGAAGCCTTTCGCCCGCGCGCGAAGGGCAGGGTGAAGATCTTCACCTGCGGCCCCTCCATTTACCAGCGTCCCCATATCGGGAACTACCGCACTTTCCTCTACGAGGACCTGCTCGCGCGCTACCTGGAGCACCTCGGCTACAGGGTGGAGCGTTCCATCATCCTCACCGACATCGAGGACAAGGCCATCGACGAGGCGCTGAAAAAAGGCGCGGGGCTCCGGAAGGTGACCGGTGCGGCTGCGCACCACTTCCTGCGCGAGGCGAAGGCGCTCCATATCGCCCTGCCGGACCCGATTCCCCGGGCGACCACCACCATCGACGCGGCGGTCGATATCATCCGGCGGCTCCTGAAAAAAGGTATCGCCTACAGGCATGGCGGCAATATCTACTTCGATCCGCTGAAGTACCCGGGCTTCGGCAGGCTCTACGGCCTGGACATGAAGAAATGGCCGAGGAAAAAAACGCGCTTCAGCCGCGACACCTACAACGGCCGGCGCTGGAACCGTGGCGACTTCATCCTCTGGCACGGTTATCGCGAGGGTGATATCGTGTCGTGGAACACGCCCGTCGGACGCGGAAGGCCCTCGTGGAACATCCAGGACCCCGCGGTGGTTTTGAAGCACCTGGGAGGGCAGGTCGATATCAACTGCGGCGGTATCGACAACATTGTCCGCCACCACGATTACAACATCGCCGTGATGGAAGCCGCGACGGGGAAGGAGTACGCCCGCTACTATCTTCATGGCGAGCACCTGGTGGTGCGCGGAAAGACCATGTCCAAGAGCAGGGGGAACATCCTCTATCCCGGCGATGTCATCGGGGGGGCGATACAGCCGCGCCACCTGCGGTTTTTCCTCATCTACCGGCACTACCGGAAGAAACTCAACTACACCGAGGAATCGTTCACCGCGGCGGCCGCGCGCCTGGACGATTTCCGCGCGATGGTGAAGAGACTGCTCGCGCCGGTAAAGGGAGATGCCGCGAAGCGGACTCGCGTCGATCCCGGCAGGGAACTTCTGGTGCTCTTCGAAACCGCGTTGAACGACGATCTCGGCGCGGGAAAGGCGTTTGACGATATTTCCGCTTCCGTGAAACGGCTCCTCGGGGAGCGCGAAAAAAACGGCCTCTCGCGGGCCGATATCACCTCCATCGGGAAGGCGCTCCGGGAAATAGACGAAGTCCTCCGCGTGATCTTCTAGCCCGCCAGTGCGCGGAGGCGCACCGCGAACTTTTCCATGAACGCGCCGGCGTCCACACGCCTTCCCAGCAGGGCGCTCACGCTGGTGACGCAGGCCCCCTTCATACCGCAGGGCACTATCAGCGAAAACCCCTCCATGGAATTGGAAACGTTTACCGCGATGCCGTGCATGCTCACCCCTCCGGAAAGGTCCACCCCTGCCGCGCAGAGCTTTTCGTTGCCCGCCCAGAGCCCCGGGCGCGCGGCGTCGTATCGCGCCGCGATGCCGTACTCTTCCTCCAGGAACGCGGCCATCAGACCCAGAATCCCCTTCATGAAGGGCGCGGCCGACTTCGACTGTACCGGCAGCACGAAATAGACGACTACCTGTCCGGGCTCGTGGACGGTGATATCGCCGCCGCGCCCGGCATGCCGCAGCTGGTAGCCGCGCGGCGCGAGCGCTTCCTCCGGAACGAGGAGGCCTGCCGCGCCGCCGCGGCGCCCCCGCGTGATGACGGGGGGATCGTGCTCCAGGAGGAATACCGTGCCTGGGCTTGTGCCTGCCAGAACGCGTTCATGTGCTTCGCGTTGAAGCGTGAGTGCGGTGTCGTAATCCACGGCTCCCAAAATGCTCACTGCAATTCCGCGCGGGACTGTCAAAATCATTCGTGAACCGCCATGAGATAGTGTATGCCGCGGAATGTGCCGCCGGCTTCCACATCGGTACATGTCGGTTCGCGTGCGGTCAATCGTATTACAGGCAGGAGTCGGTTTTTACGGGACGGATGTATCTCCATTCCCGTCTGCGCCGGGAAAATAAATGTATAATAACCCGGATTTGCATAAAAAGGCTTACATTACCGCGTCGCATGACATCAGAGTGATTGGGGTATCCGGGACACCATGCGCGACACGAAAGAGTTGCCTTGACGGCAATCATGTAGATGGCGGTTTACGCGTGTCACGAGGGCGGAGGAAGGTGAATGTTTAAAAGAATCGGCGGATATTTTTTCAGCCCATATAAAGACAAGGATGTAATGCTGCAGCAGAAGGCGCGTATCGTCTTCGCGGTCGCCAGCATCATGATGCTGGTCATGGTCGTCATGTTCGTGATGAACATTGCGACGGGACAGCTCGGTGTGGAACTCATGATTCCGCTCGTGGTACCCTTCATCGCGGCGGGCGCGGTGCTGGCCATCCTCCGCAGCGGCCGCTACACCGTCGCGGCACAAATGACGCTCGTGCTGGGGTTCTTCGCGGTGTTCTTCACGCTCTTCTTCGACGCCGGAACGAATGTCCTTATCGTGCTTGATACCGCCGTCATCATTCCCGCGGTCGTCGCGCTGACGCCGCTTTTCATTGAAAAAAGAAAATCAGCCCTCATCGCGTACACAATTCTTGCGCTCGTCATGTTTGGGCTGTATGCCGTGGTGGGATTGCCTCGCTTCAATCTTCCCGGAGACGCGCTGGTGGACTATGTCGTCGATACGTCCATCGCCATAATCATCACTGGAATAGCCACGTACCTGATGATGAAGATCAACAGGGTGGCCCTGAAACGCACCGAGGAGGAGGCGGAGAAGAACCTCCGGCAGTATCACACCATCCACGAGCTGAACCTGTCGGTGAGCGACATCGCGGGAAACCTTTCCGCGAACTCCACCCGGCTCACGTACGGGGCGGATACCTTTTCGAAGGAGTCCCAGAGCCAGGCGGCCACCATGGAAGAGATTACCGCCAGCATGGAGAACATCGCAGGCGGTATGGAGATGGTGAACGGGCGGGTGAGGCGGCAGCATGAGAGCATGGAGGCTCTGGCCGGGAGGATCGGGGAACTGTCCGGCACGGTGCAGAGGATCGCGGTGGGGGTAACGCGGACGCTGAACAAGGCCGAAGCCGTTTCGGGAATCGCCAGCCGGGGAGGCGAGATGCTGAGCGCCATGAACGCGAGCCTCGGAAGGGTGAACGACAGCTCCGGCCAGATGACGGGCATCATCGGTCTGATAGGAGACATTTCCGACAGGACGAACCTGCTGTCGCTTAACGCCGCGATCGAGGCTGCGCGCGCCGGCGAGGCCGGCAGGGGATTCGCCGTGGTGGCCGACGAGATCTCCAAGCTGGCCGACCAGACCGCGTCGAGCATCAAGGATATCGACCGTCTCATCAAGGCCAATGTCGAGGAGATCGGGCGCAGCATGGGCACGGTGGAGGAAACCGTCGCCACCATCATGAAAATAATCGAGAGCGTCTCCTCCATCAGCGACGAGATACGGGGCATTTCCGGCGAGATGGAAAACCAGAAGGAGATCAACCGCAAGGTGACGAGTGAGGCGGAAGAGGCGGTTGCCACGGCTGACGAGATCCTCACCACCATGGACGACCAGAAGAGCTCCGTGGATGAGATAGTGAAGTCCATCACCACGGTGAACCAGATCACGCAGACCTATGCCGAGGGCGCCGATGCGCTGTTTCACAATTCGAAGGAAGTCGAAAACATGGCGGCAAGCCTGCACGAGCTCGCGAAACGAGAGGGCTGACGGGATGCCGACTATGTCATTGTAGCGGTATGCCCGGCATGAAACACACACGGGCAGGGAAGCGGGCAGACCCGAAAATCGGGCTTGCCCTGGGCGGAGGCGGGGCGAAGGGCCTCTCGCATATCGCATTCCTTAAGGTATTCGACGAGCTCGGCATCCGGCCCTCGGTCATCGCCGGCACCAGCATAGGTGCGCTCATCGGCGCCTTCTACGCCGCGGGCCTGCCGGCTGTGCGGGTTGAAACCATCTTTACGGGGCT